>JAJQGZ010000010.1 GCA_021200075.1 Clostridiales bacterium
CCTCATCGTATCCCGTGTGCTTTTGAAGCTGTGCGTTGTTGTAAAGGCGGGAATTTTCGGGTATTCCGTTTGCGTATTTGTCGGAGAGCTGACCCTGTGCAAGCGGTGAAAATGCGATTATTCCCTTGCACTTTGATTTTGCTTCTTTTTTAAGGTCATTTTCTTCTATCGTTCTGTCAAACAGGGAATAGCGGTTTTGATTTATAATGAACGGAACATTGTAATCCTCGCATCTGTGGTGCATTTTGTACATAGTGCCGCCGTCGTAATTGCTGATTCCTGCGTAAAGTGCCTTGCCTTGTCTTACAATATCCGACAGGCACAGCGCCGTTTTTTCAAGCGGAGTTTCGGGCGTCATACAGTGGTGGTAAAAAATATCCACATATTCAAGTCCCATTCTTTTCAGGCTTTGGTCGAGTGATGCGGTCAGATATTTCCTACTTACGCCCTTTCCGCCGTAAAGCCCGTCCCACATTTCATACCCGACTTTTGTGCTGATTATCAGCTCGTCACGGTACGGACGGAGATTTTCCTTGAATATTTTGCCGAAGTTGATTTCCACCGTTCCGGGAGCAGGGCCGTAATTGTTAGCCAAATCAAAATGCGTAACGCCCATATCAAAGGCGGCGAGAATGATGTCTTTCATCTCGTCATAATCGGCACTGTCTCAGAAATTTTGCCACAGTCCTATTGATATTGCAGGCAGATACAGTCCGCTTTCACCGCATTTGTTAAATGTCATTTTGTCATATCTTGCTTTGTCAGCCTTGTACATTTCATCATCTCCGTCAATTTATTTTTGTATTTATCGAGCTGTCGCTCTTTTACTAATTATATAATATTTTCACGGCTAAATCAATCGGCTTGCAAAGATTAAATTATTATGCTAAAATTTTAATGTAAATCCTATGCAAAAAATATTTGAGGTGATGATATGACCTTGCAGGAAATAATCGACAGAGGCAGCAACATAGTCTTTTTCGGCGGAGCAGGCGTTTCTACGGAAAGCGGAATACCCGATTTTCGTTCCGTTGACGGACTTTATAATCAAAAATACGATTATCCGCCGGGGGGGAGATTTTATCCCATACATTTTTTGAAAGCAGCACATCTGAATTTTTCAGATTTTACAGGGATAAAATGCTTTGCCTTGACGCAGAGCCTAATCCTGCTCACCTAAAGCTTGCCGAGCTTGAAAGGACGGGTAAGCTCTCGGCGGTTATAACTCAGAATATCGACGGACTTCATCAAAAGGCAGGCAGTAAAAATGTTTACGAGCTTCACGGTTCGGTACTCAGAAACTATTGTAATCGTTGTCACAAATTTTTTGACGCAAGGTATATTCTCGAATCTTCTGATATTTCGCTTTGCGATGAATGCGGCGCCGTGGTAAAGCCCGATGTGGTGCTTTACGAGGAGGGGCTTGATAACGATACTGTAAATTCGGCTGTTAGAGCTATTTCAAATGCGGGTTGTCTTATAGTCGCCGGAACAAGCCTGACAGTTTATCCTGCCGCAGGATTTATACGCTACTTTTCCGGTGAAAGCTGTGTGCTGATTAACCGTGACCCGACGCCTATGGATAATATCGCCGATTTAATTATCAGGGAAAAGGTGGGCGAGGTGCTGTCAAAAATCACTGTTTAATTTGTTTACAAATTAATATTTCTTTGTATATTGCATTTTTTTGCTTTTGTGTTATCATACTATTTAACAATAATTGAGATTTTTTACGGCATTTTACATATTGTCATTTTTATTGCCGTTTTTATTCAAATATGTCCGGCGGCTTTTTCTCTGCTGATTCGGCAATACAATTACAAAGTGGTCTCACATTAATTTACGGAGATTTTTATTATGCGAAAGACAAAGATTATCTGCACTCTCGGCCCTGCAACCGATGACGATAAAGTTCTTGAAAAAATTATGCTTGCAGGAATGGATGTGGCGAGATTTAATTTCAGCCACGGAACTTACGACGACCATAAAAAGAGACTTAATCAGGTCGTTTCAATGAGGGAAAAGCTCAATCTGCCTGTTGCAACCCTGCTTGATACAAAAGGGCCCGAGGTTCGTCTCGGTAATTTTGACGGCGGTAAGGCAGAAATAAAAGCCGGTGATAAATTTGTCCTTACAACCGAGGAATGTCTCGGCACTGATAAAAAATGCTATGTTAATTACGACGGTTTGCCCGAGGATGTTTCGCCGGGTACGGTCATTTTGATTAACGACGGCTTGGTCTCAATGCAGGTTGACAGCATCGAGTCAAAAGATATTATATGTACAGTAAAAGATGGCGGTATTCTTTCCGACCACAAGGGAGTAAATGTCCCCGGAGTAAGCCTTAATATGCCCTATCTCTCCGCAAGGGATATGGCAGATTTGCAGTTCGGCAAGGATAACAATTTTGATTTTATCGCCGCTTCATTTGTAAGGAATGCAACGGATATAACAATTCTTCGCAACTATGTTGAAGCTATCGGGTGGAAAAATGTCAAAATAATTGCCAAGATAGAAAACAGCGAGGGCGTTGAAAATATAGATTCCATAATCGAAGCTGCCGACGGTATAATGGTGGCTCGTGGTGATATGGGTGTTGAAATTCATTTTGAGCTGATTCCGTCTATTCAAAAAATGATAATCCGCAAGGTTTACGAGGCGGGCAAAATAGTTGTAACGGCTACTCAAATGCTCGAATCTATGATAACAAATCCACGCCCCACAAGAGCGGAGATAACCGATGTAGCCAACGCTATTTACGACGGCACGAGTGCAATAATGCTCTCCGGTGAATCTGCGGTAGGTGCGCACCCGGTTGAAGCTGTGGAAACTATGGCGTCCATTGCCGTTATGACAGAAAATGATATTGATTATGTAAAAAGATTTAATAATTTTTATGCCAAAAATGGCGGCAAAGATGTCACCTCGGCGATAAGCCACGCAACGGTTACAACCGCTCACGATCTGCGTGCAAGCGCAATAATCACGGTAACAAAGAGCGGAAAAACAGCCAGGATGATTTCAAAATTCAGACCCAACACTCTAATTGTCGGCGCTACCGTTGATGAAAAGGTGTTCAGGCAGCTCAATCTCAGTTGGGGTGTACATCCTGTTATGTGTGAAATTAAGGATAATACCGATGAACTTTTTGCTCACGCAGTCGATGTTTCGCACAAAGCCGGCTTGGTAAAAGACGGCGAGCTTGTTGTTATTACGGCAGGTATACCTCTCGGTATTTCCGGCACTACAAATATGTTAAAGGTACACAAAGTAAATGAATAAAACAGAAATCAAAATAATTCCGTCAACGAGTGCAGAGTTTGAATATATCAAGTCAATCCGTACACAGGTATTTATAAACGAGCTTCACGCAGACGGCACAAAAGAATTTGACGAATATGATTTACCGAGTGCGAACACAAAGCATTTTATCCTCTTTGATGAGGGAACGCCTGTGGCAACTGCTCGTCTTGCGTTCACTCCATCGGGAGCAAAGCTCGGCAGGATTGCAGTGCTTAAGCAGTACAGGAGTAAGGGTTTCGGTGCTTCTCTGGTCAAAGCCGTTCTCACTTATGCGTTTGCGGAAAATACTGTGGATTTTGCGGAATATGTCCTTGTGGATGCAAGGGCAGAAGCCGTGCCTTTTTATAAGCAGTTCGGGTTTGCACCAATCGGCAAAGTGTTTACCGATAGAGGGCTTCCTCATATTCCAATGTGTATAGATAAAGGAGTGTTCGTCAATGAGTGAAAAGAGGAAAAGCAATAAAATTTGTGTTGTTATTATAGTCTTGCTTGTATTCCTGCTTTTAGCCGTCATCGGCTTCATCGCATATACATACTTGCAAAAGGACATTGCAGGTAATTCAGGCAGTAATGCCGAGTATACTCTGATAATAGAGCAGTCCGATTTTCAGTACCAAGTTGCAGACAAATTGCAGAGCAATGATATTATCGCCAGTTCAACTTTATGGTGTTGGTGGATGGACAAGTATTATCCTGATTTCGTGTTTATAAACGGAGAGTACAATTTAACCTCTTCGATGTCGTATTCGGAAATAGCAGACAAGCTACAGAACCCTGATGTCTCGCATAAATCTGTATCTGTCTGTATACCCGAGGGATATACTGTATTTGATATTACCGAAACTATGGAAGAGAATTCGGTGTGTAGTTCGTTGGATTTTCTCTCCGCCTGCAAGTCAACAGATTATGATTTCGATTTTCTTTCAGATATAGAATTCGGTTCGTCTGTCGCTTATCCTCTTGAGGGTTTTCTCTTTCCTGCCACATATGACCTTGCCGAGAATACTCCTGCAACGGAAGTTGTCGCCACAATGCTCGAAGCGTTTGATTATAGGATTACAGCCGAGTGGCTCTCATTTTGCTCAGAAAACGATTTCTCGCTTTTAGATTTAATTACCCTTGCTTCGATTGTAGAAAAGGAAGCCTCGGGCAGTTCACAGGCTGTCAATGTAGCTTCTGTGTTTATTAATCGTCTCGAAGTATCTCAGCAACTTCAATCTGATGTCACGGTCACCTATGGTAATCTTCTGCGAGAAGCCGGCTTTGATGATGATGTCGTCTTTTCTTACAACACATACAAGTGTACCGCACTTCCCTCGGGAGCAATCTGCAATCCGGGTTTGGATAGTATCTCTGCTGTTGTCAATCATACATCCACGGATTATTATTATTTTTTCACTTACAATTCCGGGTCTGATTTTTATTTCACCTCTACCTATTCGGATTTTTCGCAGAAGTGGAGCGAACTCTCGGACGATTGATTTTTTAAAATTAACTGTTGACAAACATAAAACTGTGTGATAATATATTCCTACAACAAAGAAGAACACGGCGTTCTCCCCTTCAGTTATGCGAAAAGGGCAATATTTATTGCTGTTTATTTGTAATTATTGAAGTACGGGTGTGTCTGCGTTCGTACTTTTAATTTTTTCAAGAGGTGTTTTTTATCAGTAAGGAAACTCGACAGATTAACAAAGAGATCAGGGATAAAGAATTACGCGTTATTTCCGCCGATGGTGAACAGCTCGGTATCATGAGCGCTTCACAGGCTCTTAAAATTGCGGAGGAAAATAATCTTGACCTTGTTAAAATTGCCCCACAGGCTAAGCCTCCTGTATGCAAAATTATGGACTATTCCAAGTTCCGTTATGAGCAAGCAAAGCGTGAAAAGGAAAACCGAAAAAACCAAAAGCAGGTTGAAATGAAGGAAATTCGTTTGTCCGTCACAATTGATGTGGGAGATTTCAATACAAAGGTTAATCAGGCAAGGAAGTTTCTTGCTTCGGGGCATAAGCTCAAGGTTTCGCTCAGGCTCAAGGGAAGAATGATGGCTCATTCCGAACTCGGCATTGAGAATATGAAGCGTTTTGCTGCTGAGCTTGAAGAAGAAGCGGTTGTTGATAAGGCATCTAAGCTTGACGGCAGGCAGATACTTATGTTCCTGTCTCCCAAGTCAAGCAATAAATGAACAAACGGAGGAATAAATTATGCCAAAGATTAAAACTCACAGCGGCGCCAAAAAGCGCTTTAAGAAGACTAAGAGCGGCAAGGTTAAGCGTGCGCACGCATACACCTCGCATATTCTTACCAAAAAGTCTACCAAGCGTAAGAGAAATTTACGCAAAATCGCAGTTGCCGATGTTACAAACCAAAAGCAGTGCAAAAGACTTATTCCTTATAAATAAGAATATTTTGCCTAACGGCATTTACATTAATTCGGAGGTATATTGATATGGCAAGAATAAAAGGCGCTATGGCGACCCGTAAAAGAAGAAAGAAAGTATTAAAAGCAACAAAGGGATATTACGGCGGAAAGCATCGTCTCTTCAAAACAGCAAAACAGGCTGTTATGAAAAGCGGTCAGTACGCTTATATCGGCAGGAAGCAGAAGAAGAGAGACTTCCGCCGTCTGTGGATAACTCGTATTTCAGCCGCCTGCAAGGTGAATGGTACTAATTATTCAACCTTTATGAACAGTCTTAAAAAGGCAGGTATTGACCTTAACAGAAAAATGCTGTCGGAAATTGCAATTTCCGACCCGGAGGCTTTCACCTCCCTTGTTGAGACTGCAAAGTCAGCTTTATAATTGACAGAATATGAGCCGAGCGAAGGCTGATTTTTCGCTCGGCTTTTCAATTTGTAAAGCGGCATTTGACTTTTAAAAAAAATATGAAAAAAATATGAAAAAAGATTGACTTTTAAAATAAGTTGTGCTAACATGTGCTAATATAATTATAGGCAGTTCGTAACCATCCTGCCTCGGAGGAGTCCGGCGAAAGCTTCTCCAAATCAAAACTAAGGGCAAAATTTGCAAATAAATAATCCGCAATTAATTATTTATTCGGCGGCATTCCTTAGGAATGCCATTTTGTTTTGTCGGAAATTGTTATTTAAAATTCAATTCTCGGCATTGGTACGAACCCTGCCGACTGAACATAACGGCAATGCCATATGCAATTAACGGAGGGTATTTCTATGAAAAATAGAAAAACTCAATTTATCGTTTATGCCGCTGTTCTTGCGGCGCTTTATGTGGTGCTTACATATGCGCAGAACATTCTGTTGCCCGGCACAACGAGTATGGCGATTCAGTTTAGAATAAGCGAGGCGCTTTGTATTTTTGCTTTCTTCACTCCTGCCGCCATTCCCGGGCTTACAATCGGCTGTCTGCTTTTTAATGTTTCAAATGCGTCGGCACTGCCGATAGATTGGCTGGTAGGTACGGTCGCAACGCTTTTGGCAACGGTTTGTATGTACCTGCTCAGGAATGTTAAGATTAAAAAAATTCCTGTTTTGGGGCTGTTAATGCCTGCTGTATTCAATGCACCGATAGTCGGCGCAGAGTTGGTGTTTTATCTGTCGGATGCATTCACCGTTTCCGTCTTTGCGCTCAATGCGCTTTATGTGTTTATCGGTGAAGCGGCGGTTCTCTTGGTCGTCGGAACGGCACTTTATGCGGTGATGATTAAGAATAATTTGTATAAAAGAATTTTTGTTAATTCTAATAATTGAATTTAAAGAATTAAAAAAGTAACTGTCTCACGGCTGTGAGGTGGTCGCTTTTGATTGTTTATCAATATACTTATTCGCTGATGTATTCTTTGACTTTATCAATATTTTCGCACCCTTGGCGGTAGCCCATATTGTATATTTCCCTCAGCTTTGCAGGGTCTTTTTCAAGCGTGGGGCAGTGGAGCGGTTTCTCCGGGCAGATAACAAATGCGTCGCCGTTTTCCTCGCAGTCAAAAACAAAGCTTCTCTGTGCATTGTACATATTGTGCCGATCCAGCGTTACCTCCGCAACAGCGGGGTATTTTTTTATAATTTTTTTCATCGCTTTGTCGTGACCGATAGACGATTTCATATATTGCCTGTCTTGTGTAAGGATTACAACGCATTCTTTACAGCCATCGTCGTATGCCTTTTGCAGAGGGATGGAATCGACAAGTCCTCCGTCATAGTAGGTGTTGTCGCCGATAGTAACAGGTTTTGTAGCAACCGGAATTGCACAGCTTGCGGTCAGCTCGTTGCAGTTTCCCCTAAAACTTTTCGGATAAAAATATTCCGCCTTGCCGGTTTTTGCATTGGTGGCAACCACGCAGAAAACAACGCCGGAGTTTTCGTATGTGTCATAATCAAGCGGAAACATCTCGTAGGAAAGCTCGCCGAACACCCATTTCGTGTTTAGATATTCGCCGTTTTTCACCATTGATTTCAGGCTCATATATCTTTCGTCGGAGGAATAGCCGATGAAAATATCCCTCATCCTGTGCAGATTTCCGGCAATGAAGGATACTCCATTGCAGGTTCCTGCGGAAACTCCCACCACATACGGAAATTTGATTGAATTTTCCATAAAAGCGTCGAGAACACCGCTTGTATATACAGCTCGCAATCCTCCACCCTCAAGCACCAGTCCGCAATTGTACATTAATATGCTTCCTTTCTGAAATATTTTATGGGATAGAACAACTCAGCGACCTTGTAAATCAAAGTCGCCGAGCTTGTATATTACACTTAAGAATGGATTATTCCGCTTTATCAGCTTTTTGAGCAGGCTTTTTAGCGGCTTTTTTCTTCGGTGCTTTTTTGGGAGCTTCTTCTGCCGGAGTAGCTTCTTTTTCTTCTTCCACTTCTTTTTCGGCAGCTCCTGCTTCGACTATTTCAATTTCATTGTCACATTCAAAGAAATCATTGTCGTCAAAATATTCCGGCTCTTTAGGTGCCGTAAGTTTTTGAATAGCAAGATAAACCGCAGCAACAACTCCTGCAAGAGCAACAATTGCGCTGATAACCTTTAATATTTTTTTAAAGTCCATAGTATTAACCCCTTTCAGTTATATTTAATATCATTATATTTATAATATTATAATTTGATTTAACGGTAAAGTCAATATGCAAAAGCAAACTTCTGCATAAAATTTATCCGTTTTTTGCAAAAATTAAAGAACCCCTGACACCAGCGGTTCTTTAAATAAAATGTGCAATTGATTTTGTAAATCAATGAATTACACATTCGCTTTTTTCGCAAGAGCGCTCTTTTTCCTTGCGGCACAATTTTTATGGATAAGATTTTTCGCTGCGGCTTGGTTGATTTTCTTAATAGCTTCTTTAACAAGTGCATCCTTGTTTTCTGCGTTTGCGTCGATAGCGGCATTCGCTTTTTTGATAGCTGTTTTAAGCGCTGAATTTGCAGCCTTGTTATTAGCCGCCTTTGTTGCGTTTATCTTAACTCTCTTTTTAGCTGATTTGATATTAGGCATTACTGCTCACTCCTTTGCACAGAAATAAATTATATTTTGTAAAAGCGCAAAAGCCATAAGCTTTAGTAAAAATTTCATCTTAAATATATTTTCTGCTTTTGCAACACGCTAATATTATCACAACTTATATAAAATTGCAAGTATTTTTTTATTTTTAGATATACTTTTATTGAAAAAACTTTATTTTACGGTGATATTTATGGAAAATCGCACGGATTTGGCGCTTGAATCTTTTGAGTCGGTGAACAAAACCTTTATAGACGGAGTAAATGTAAGAGAGGAAAACGGAATAACCACCGTGCTGGTTCTTGACGAAAGAGGCGAAAAAGCTATCGGCAAACCGATAGGCAAATATATAACCTGCACTTTCTCCGATTTTACCGACGATATTGCGATATTCGGCGAAGGGCTTGATCGGGTATCGGGAGTTCTTTCCTCTCTTTTGCCGAAAAACATTAAAAGCGTACTTGTCGCCGGCATAGGCAATCTCGATATTACTGCCGATGCGCTCGGGCCGAAGACTAATAATTATGTCCTTGCAACAAGGCATATTATCGGTCGTGGAGGAGTGTTCAATGATTTTTTTAATGTCTCCTCGGTCTCTGCGGGAGTTCTCGGTGATACGGGCATAGAATCCGCAGAAATAGTCGGCGGCATAGTGTCGCAGATAAAGCCGGATTGCGTTATAGCCGTTGACGCTCTCGCCGCTTCATCCTCCGACAGGCTCGGTTCAACCGTTCAGCTTTCCGACACCGGTATTTCTCCGGGTTCGGGAGTCGGCAACCACAGATATGAAATTTCACGCAAGACCCTCGGCGTTCCCGTGGTTTCAATCGGCATACCAACCGTTGTATCCACTCGGGTGATAAGCGATAAAAATCTCGATAAACCTATGTTCGTAACTCCCCGTGAAATTGACAAAATTACAGATACCGGCGCAAAGCTCATCGGTATGGCGGTGAATGTCTGCCTGCAAAAGAATATAAGCAAGCAGGATTTGCTTTCTCTTGTGAGCTGAAAATTTTTCTTTCGGTTATATTGCGACGATTTTCTTCATATATTTTTATGTATAATGCTTAATGATGATTAATGGTGAAGAAATGAAAACGGAAAATGATGTTTCCTCAAATGTCAACGGCTGTATAAATAAAAATAATTTTCAATCGGATTTTCATCCCGGGGTGCTTGCAAATCCCCATATTTATGATAAGCCCGATTTTGATAAAGAAAGTATATCCGATTACCAAACAGATAAATCGAAATCGGAAAATCAAGCAGAACCCGAAATAAAAGATTATGAATTTTCGCCTGAAGTAAGCAGACCGAAAAAGAAAAAAGGACAAAATAATTTTTGTCGTTAATATAATCCTCGTGCTTATATTTACATTCACATCTGTTCATTTTTCATCGGTAATAGCGCCGCACCTTTTAGGATTTTCTGAAAATACCGCCGCCGTTTTTGCTCCTGCCGAAATGGTGCAAATTAATTCCGGCAAAACAAATTCAAATAATTCTGATAAATCCGAAGAAACAGTCAATACTACTAATACCGCATCAAAAGAGTCTGAAGAAGCTCGGGAAGTATCGGCGGAGAATATAGACGAGGACAGCGATATATATTCCGATATTACTGATACTCCCTCGGATATAGCCCGGTTAATGGCGCAGACGGAAAAGACTATTGACGGTGAAGAAAAAAACAGGCAATACGAGCGAAGAAGTTTATGTCGGCGGCGGAACCATTGTTTCGTATGACGGTGTTGAGGTACAAAGCAAGATACCCTCGTCGTTTTATTCGCTCGATATTGAGTCCCTCCTTAAACAGAAGACGGATCTCAGTATCAAAGATGTGACAAAACTTATGGTTCTTGTCTATCACAGCCATACAACGGAAAGCTATGCTCTTCTTGATGTGGGTTGTTATACAAAGTCTCTCACCCCTCGCACCACTGACGAAGCTCAAAATATGGTGCGGGTGGGAGACGAATTATGCTCATATCTCGAAAACCTCGGAATATCTGTTATTCACGATATAACAATCCACGATACGGATTATAATTCGTCCTATGCTTCGTCAAGAGAAAGCATTGAAGAATATCTTGAAAAATATCCCTCAATCGAGATAACTATTGATGTTCACCGTGATGACATTACATACAGTGACAATACCAAGGTAAAGCCGACCGCAGAGGTAAACGGCAAGAAAGCCGCTCGGATGATGATAATAGCCGGAGCCGAGTACGGCAGTATAGAGAATTTTCCGGACTGGGAATATAATTTGCGTTTCGACCTCGCAGTCCAGCAAAAGGCGAACGAGCTTTATCCCGGTCTGATGCGACCGATTTTATTCTCACAGCGCAAGTATAATATGGACGAGACGAAAAATTCGTTCCTGCTTGAAATCGGCACGGACGCCAATACTCTTGATGAAGCCTGTTATTTGGCACGACTGTTTGCCGTCGCACTCGCCGAACTTATTCAAACGGAATATGTAACCCAATAACGCAATAAAATGAATTTGTATTTAATCCATATAATTTCGGAGTATGATGTTTATGAAAAAAGAAAGTAGCCGCCGTTTTTCTCTGCGCCGTTGTCGCATTGTCAACAGGAACCGCCGTTACATATTATAATACAAAGACATTCGGCTTTGATGAAAACGCCACGGTATTCTCCCACGATGACAAAAAATTCACATTTCTCGATTTTGAAATTTATTATTCGGATATAGAAACATTTTTCACTTCGGCAAAAAAATATCTTCCCACAGATTTCACAGCGGTTGATATTTGACGGCAAAATACTGCGACCCTGTTATATAA
>JAJQGZ010000118.1 GCA_021200075.1 Clostridiales bacterium
CCTCGTTGGGTCAGGGTCTTTAACCTTTTGCGATTTTGAACTCGGGAATTTCTTTGATGTGGAAATCTGAATTTCATAGCCTGTAACCTGTTTAGTCTGCTTTTTCCGCTTGATAACAACTTCGTCGGAATAAGTTTTTATACTTATGAGTTTTGTGGCTTTGGGCTTGACTGTAAAATACAGAGTTTTTGTTCCGCTGTAATTCCCTTTGAATTTTACGGTAACCTTGTACTTGCCGACATTTTTCCGACCCTTTGCATAAGTGACTGTATAACTGTCGGAGGAAATCTTTTTCTTATCGGTTATTGTAAAGGTCTTTGTCTTTACTTTAGATGAAGGGAATTTCTTAGATGTGGAAACCTGAAGCTCATACCCGGTCATTTGCTTGGACTGCTTTTTCCACTGAACCGTAAATTTGTTTTTGCCTACGGTGAGCTTTGTGATTTTCGTTCCCTTTGGTTTGATTGTGATTTTAAGGGTTTTTGTGCCGGAATAATTACCACTGAATGTAACAGTCACCGTTGCTGTGCCGGGCTTTTTGTTGTTTTTATACTTAGCGATATAATACTCGGACGAAACCACATTGCCGTTTGCATCCGTAACGGTTACGGCAGGCTTTATCTTTTTGCCGGTGTAAACATAAGAAGTTTTTTTCGAGAGAAACAGAGTCGATTTTTGATATAACAACATTGTACTTTCAACGACTGTTCCGCACGCCGTGCAATATTTTACTTCCTTATACGAACCGTTCTTGTCGGCAGTTGCGGCAACAAGATTTTCTATTACCGCTTTGCCGGCTGTATGACCTGGTGCAGAAATTGCTACAGTATAAGAAGAACCGCATCTTGAACAAATATATGTATTTGAACCGTTTACGGTGCAGGTGGCAGCCACAGTCTTTGAAACGTCAATCTGATAATTGTGACCGTGGCAGAAATCGCTTCGGTTTTTTGTTGCACCGCATACTGTACAGGTATATGTCTTTACACCTGCCGTTGTGCAGGTTGCCGCAGTCGTCACAACTCCACTATCGTATGTGTGACCGGTAGCCGGTACTGTAACTGTTTCTCTGCTGATTTCAGTATTACATACTGAACAATATATAACGGTATCATATGAACCGTTTGCTGTACAAGTAGCAGAAACTTCGTTTTCTTTTACAGCTTCACCGTTAGTATGACCAAGAGCATCAGTATAATCGGCTTGATATGTTTCTCCGCATACAGAACAAGTATATTCTGTATATCCTTGAATTGTACAAGTTGGTGGAACTACTGTACCTGCAATATTTTCATCTTTTGTATGACCTGTAGCAGAAATAACTTCGGTCTTAGTCTCACCGCAAGTAGTACAGGTGTAAGTCATTTCACCGTCATTTGTGCAATCAGCTGCGGTAGTAACTTCTCCGTCGTTCCAAGTATGACCTGTAGCAGCTACAGTCTTTGACTCACGGCTGATTTCAGCTCCGCAAGTTGAACAGTATACAACTTCGTCATAAGAACCGTCAGTTGTGCAAGTAGCGGCGACTTCGTTTTCCTTTACAGCAGTAGCCGCAATATGTCCTGTGGCTGAAACTGTATCATCTACATATATATATCCGCATCTTGAACATGTGTAAACCGTATATCCGTCTTCAGTACAGGTAGGTTCTATTATTTCAGTTATATAATCGTGTTCACAACTTTCAAATGAAACAAAGGTTCTTTTGTATGTTTCGGCATATGTTTAAGCGGTTGAATCGGCATAACCACAAATTGTTGCTTTACAAATTGTTGCTTTACTGTATATTGTACTGCTTGAATCATATATTTCACAATCGGAATTTAAAATTGTTATGCTTGTTAAACTTGTGCAGTTAGAAAATGCATTTTTCCCTATGCTTATCACGCTATCTGGAATTGTTATACTTGTTAAATTAGTACAGTTGTAAAATGCATATTCACCTATGCTTGTCACGCCATTTGAAATAACAGCAGATGAAACTGCGCCTCGCCATGGAGCTGATCTTGAATTAGAAAGTCCATAGTCAGCCATATCTCCGCTTCCACTTATAGTTAATTCTCCGGTTGTATGGTTAAGTAACCAAATAAGTGTCTCGTCTGTATTACAATAACCATACTCATAAGTTTCTCTGCTTATCTCATAACCGCATACCGTACAATATACTACTTCTTCATAAGTCTCATTCTCAGTGTCCTCTTTTTCTTTAACAGCTTCGCCGGCAGTATGACCTGTAGCAACAACAGTTACTGTCTCTCTGCTGATTTCAGCACCGCATACTGAGCAGTATACAACTGTGTCATAAGAGCCTGCTTCTGTGCAAGTAGCAGGAACTTCGTTCTCGATTACAGTTTCGCCTGCCATACAATCTTCAGTTGTCTGATAGCCGTCGCTCTGATCGCAATCCTCAGATACGCAGGTGTAGGTATGGGTACCATCACCGTTTCCGACTGCTTCAGCATCTGTGAAGTCGTGAGTATGCTCGGTTTCTGTACTTTCTTCCGTCCCTGTACTTTCATCTTCCGCATAAGCGGTGAGGTTGAGAGTTGCTGTCATACTAAACAGCATTGTGAGCGCCAAAAACAGGCTTATAATCTTTTTCATTTTAAAAATCCTCCTTTATTATCTAAAGTCTGCGCCGTCCATACCGTCGCCGCTTTGGGCTGCGGTGGTACTTTGTTTCCCGGTTGTGTTCACAGAGCCGCCGCTTGAACCGCCCGAGTTTCCGCCGGAGTTGCTGTAGTTCCTCTGTGTAGTTGCTCTTTGTGTGGTAGTGGTGGTTGTAGTGGTTGTGGGAGTGCTTGCGACCGTGAGAGTGACGGTATCGGACTTATCAAACATACTGTCCTGACCGACCGACTGCTTCAAGACCGTTCCCTGGGAAGCCTTGTAGGTTTCCTCGCTTGTTATCGTAACATTCTCCACGCCGTATTTTTTGAGAATTTCCTTTGCCGATTCCTGCTGTATTCCGGTAACATCGGGCATAAGAATCCAGTCGCAATCCTCAATATCGTCGTTAATATCGTTATTGTTTTGCTTAACAATGACAAATTCGATTGTCTTGTCCTTATCAGCCACACTGTCAAGCTCCGTGCCTACTTCAACGGACTGACTGATAATATCGTCGCTTTGCAGACTGTCGTCATCGGTCGTTTGCCTGGTGACTGTAATTTCCCAGCCGGTATCTTTCAGGGTTTCATACGCTTCATAATAGCTGTGACCTGTAAAGTCCGACATAGTGTTGTCTTCCTTAATGTCATAACCGACAAGGGCATTGTTGTCCGCACTGTTATTGACAATTGCAAACACGGCGACGCCAGCGCCTATCACTATCAGCACACAGAGAATGATGATAAAAATTGTCTTTTTCGACATTTTACCGCTGTCAACCTTGCGTTTTGGCTCGACAGCCCTTTCAATCGGCTGTGAGGAAGTAAGCTCGTCGAGGAAATCACGGCAGCTCTGCGTCCTGTACGCACGGTCGACATTGAGCGCATTCATCAATGCGGTTTGAACGTTGAACGGCATTTGAACACCAAGCTCCATAGGAGTTTTAATCTCGTCCTCATCGTAGCGTTCGATAGACGGAGGGGGTGCGATACCTGTAAGCGCATAATACATAACAGCCGCCAAAGAGTAAACATCGGCTGACGGAGTTGCCCGGGTGTCGCTGTGATAAAGCTCCTCGGCGGAGAAGCCGGGCTTCATCATAAGGCTTAAATCCTTATTTGTAATTACACTTTGAAATCTTGATGCACCGAAGCTCGACAGCCTTGCCTCGCCTGTTCGGCTCATAATAATATTATCGGGAGCTATGATATAGTTGATAATATTATTTTCGTGAATCAGTGCCATTGAATTGATAAGCGGCGACATAATCTCCAGCACATCCGTCCACGGCATACCGCCGTCCGAAATTACACGGTCAAGCGAGGTGCCGTCTACAAACTCACTGACAAGGTATGCGGTGGAATTTTCAATAAACGCATCCCTGAAACGGACTATGCCGGGCAAATCGCCCGATATGGTGCATAGACTCTCCGCCTCGCTTAAAAAGGCTTTCAGCCCCGTTTCGTACTGTTCGAACTTATCGCCGTCATAAGCGCTGACTTCCGTCTCCATATGCGAACGATATGCCAATGCTTTGGGAAAATACTCCTTGATAACGACCTTGATACCGTCCTGATAATCCCATGCCAAATAGGTTATTTCGAAATCGCTGCTACCCAAAGAAACTCCGGCAGCGTAGCGTGAATTGAGAATCGTCTCCACCGGCAGGCACATCGGTTCCCTTTGCCCCTGCACAGAGGAATATCCGCAGTAGGGACAGGCTATTTGGGTATCGTCATATTCGCTCATACAGCTCATACATCTGACTTTTCCCATATCTACCTCCTCAAATATAATTAAATAGTTTTTTGCTTGCTTTTTTCAAAAATCAACATCAAACCCATTGGAAGCTGCTGTGGTTGTTTTTTTCTTTGCAGTGGTGGTTTTGTAATCGACATTATATTCGTCGCTGCTCTTTGTTGTTGATTTTTTAGTGGTTGCTTTCTGTGTGGTGGTTGTTGTTGCTTTTTTGGTAGTTGTTGTTGCTCTTTTGGTAGTGGTTGTTGTAGTGGTCGTTGTGGTTGGAGTAACGGCAACCGTGAGTGCGACGGTATCTGCTTTTGCAAATATACTGTCCTGCTCGACCGACTGCTTCATAACCGTACCCTCGGAATATTTATTCGATTCCTTGGTTTTTATCTCAACATTTTCCACACCGTATCCGGCAAGAGCTTGTGTTGCCTCGTCCTGCTGTTTCCCGGTGACATCCGGCATAAGAACCCAGTCACATTCCTCGATGTCTTCATTAATATCATCGTCATTCTGCTCAACAATTACAAGTTCAATAACCTTATCCTCATCGGCAACGCTGTCAAGCTCTGTACCTGTTTCAACAGACTGACTGATAATATTGTCGCTGTGCAGGCTTTCGTCATCGCTTGCTTGTCTTGTAATTGTGATTTGCCAACCGGTATCTTTCAGAGTTTCGTATGCTTCATAGTAGCTATGACCCGAAAAATCCGGCATAGCATTGGAATCATTAACATCATATCCGACAAGAGCGTCGTTGTTAGTTCCCTGAGATGAAACGGTGGTGGCAACTCCTATAATAGCCGCCAACGCAACAATAACACATACTATTATAATAAGTATCATCTTTTTTGCTGATAACGGGCGGTGGTACAGACTCTTCTAAAGCAGGCAAAGCATCCTCCAGCGCTTCAGCGAATTCACCCATGGTCTGATAACGATCCTCTATTTGAACGCTGAGCGCTTTCATCAGCACCGCTTCAACATTGCTGTCAATTTCGACACCCATAGCTGATGGCGGAATAATCTCGTCCTTTTGCAGTCTCTTGACGCTTTCAGGCGGAATTTTGCCGGTTATCATATGATAAATAACCGCCGCCATTGCGTAAACATCCGTCCACGCACCCTGGTTGCCGTGGGTGGAATACTGTTCCTGCGGAGCATATCCGGGCTTTAACAAAACGAAAATGCTGTGTTCGCCCTCAAGCGATGTTGAATGCCTTGCCGTACCGAAGTCGATAAGCCTTGCTCCGGTTTCTGTTTTTATGATATTATCAGGAGCAATGTCCCTGTGGACTACTCCCTGATTATGGATAGTATCGAGCACTTTCATAGACGGTACAAGCAGATTTATAATATCCCGATACGGCATTACTTCGCTTGTTTTGAGAATATCCGAAAGCTTGGTACCCGAAACAAATTCCATAACAATATAAGCAGTATTATTCTCTATAAATGTATCATAGATATGAACTATACCGTCGTTCTTGTTAAGCTGGGCAAGAGTGTGAGCTTCCTTTACAAAGCTGTTAAGCCCCATTTCGTACTGATATGATTTTTCCGAATCGTCATACGGAACAGCATCCTTTGATGTAGACGACCTTGTGGCAAAATCCGTAGGCAAATATTCCTTTACGGCAATCTTTTTTGCAAGCACGGAATCCCACGCAACATATGTTATTGCAAAGCTGCCGCTGCCGATTGTCTTGCCGATTGTGTACTTACCCTCAAGCTCGGTGCCGGGGTCAAGATGAAAAAGCTTTTTCTTACCTGTATTCTGGTCATATCCGCAATGCGGACAAATGGTGCTTATGCCGTAATCAAATACCTCCATACAGCCCAAACATTGGCAATATGCCATAATCAATCCCTCCTTGTCACACAAATTATTGATTTATCCGTCGGCTTATCCAAGCTCAAGCTTGCTGAATTTTTTGCCTTTTTCGGCACCTTTGGAAATTATTATTGATTTATCATATATATCACTGTAGCTTGATGTGTAAGTAACAGCTTCGTTAGCGGAGCTTAAAACAGATGTAAATGCACCCTGCACTTCAAAGCTATCGCTGTTGATATATTCCAAAAGCATCGGCATATAGCCGGTCAGCTCCGTATAAAGCTGCTGAGTGGTTGACACATTGAGCATATAGTACAGGAAAAGCATTGAAGCCTTATGCTTGTCGGAATCCTCGGTATCGGAAATGCTCCATACCTCCGGGAAAATATAATTATTATTTGCGCCGGGTAGCGGTATTACGGAAAATGCGATATCGCACCTGTCGGCAATTTCCGAATATTCAGAAATATAGCCTGCATAATAAGTCTTTTTTGATGATGCGCAGAAAGTTTTGTATGCATCGTCCTGCGCCGTGGAATATATTTGCGAAAGCTCGTCGGAGTTACTTTCCGTATAGCCGTAGGAATAAGCAATATCCAAAACCGCATTAGGATTGGTGAGCAAAGCGTTACTTTCGCTTGCAAACAGCTTTGAAAAGCTTGAAGCGCTCACATCATCCGAACCGTCCTTGACATACAAAACCGGTATATCATACGAAACGGCAAATTTGCCCTGCTCCTCAAGAGCGGATTTCATTACATCAAAAGCGACTGTATACTTTGAATCATCGTCGTCGTTTTTCGCATCAATCTGGTTATAAAGCGTTTTAAGCGAATCGCTTGAAGAGCTTGCAACAGAGAACGAATAAGCGTCGTCGGTATCTGCATTTATTCCGGCATAATCCGTTATATAAACATCGGGTTTTTCGTCGGCACTCGCAGATTCAAGCACCTGTTCGTATTCGTCGGGATCATGCTCCTTGATATTGATCGTTACAACTCCGGCTTCCTGCTTTTCGGTATATGTAATAAAGCGTTCTGCAATATATTTTCAATCTCCCTCCTGACCGAGCTCGCCGTTTTTAATATACCAAACGGTTATCTCGGTATTCTCCTTGGGGAGAAGCGGGTTGGTCTTTTTATAAAGATAAACGCCGAATACACTGCCTATCAGCAAAACTATAACCAAAGCAATGCTGATTCCTCTCCTGATTTTCCTGCGTTTTAATTCCACCTCGGGGAAATCGGATTTTTTCTTGCCGTCAACAGCAAGTGAAAAGTCCCTTACATTTTTAAATCTTGCGCCGTCTCTTACCGTCATAGCTTTCATAACTGCTTTTTCAAGATAAGGCGGAAGATCAATACCGAGCTTTGACGGACACTGAAGCTCATCCTTGCCGATACGGTCTATCGACTCGACCGGAACGCTTCCCGTGAGCATTGTGTAAAACACTGCGCCCATTGAATAAATATCAGTGAAAACGCTGATTTTACCGTCCTTGGTGTACTGCTCCGGAGGAGAAAATCCGGGCTTTAAAACAATGGTTTCATTTACGCTGTTTTTGGAATTAATACTCGCTTCGCCAAAATCAATCAGCTTAATTTTTTTATCGTTTGTTATAAAAATATTATCGGGGCTGATGTCCTTGTGAATTACATTGGCAGAATGTATCGTTTCAAGCGCAACCAAAATCGGTTTCATCATAGCGACAGTTTCCTGCCACGGAATAGGCTCATCCCTGAGCGCCAAAAATTTCTTGAGATTCATTCCGTCAAGATATTCCATTACCAGATATGCGGTATTGTTTTGCTCAAAGAAATCAAAAACTCTTACGATACTGTCACATTCCGAAAACTGTGCAAGAGTTCTCGCCTCGTCAAGAAAACGCTCCTTGTACCTTTCAAAAAGCTGAGTCATATTCTCGTTGAGCGGAATGACATTTGTGTTCCCCTGCATTCTGATGACAATGCCGTTTTGAGTAGGGAAAAGTTCCTTAACCGTAACAATAGATTCCAGCTTAGTGTCATAAGCTTTATAAATAACGCCGAAACCGCCGTTATTAATTGCCGCACCGATAATATACCTGTCGTTTAACACCGTATGCGGATAGAGGTGACCTGTATGACGGGGCTTATTGCTTTAGATAAAACCGTAGTGCATACAAACCTCTTCGCCGCCTGCCGGGTTAAAACAATTTATACATAATTCGTTAATATCCATATTCTAACTCCCGAAAGCTGAGATTCGGCTTAATCAGCCAATATTATCACAAAATATTATCGTCTATCGTTCTTTACTCCGCCGATAAGTATTACTCTGCAAAGAATAGCGCTTACAACGCTGAATGCCAGCAATATACCCCAATTTGTAAGCAGATTTGAGGTTGTTGCGGCATAAATATCCTCAACCGTTGACATTGCACTGCCGAATTGAAGCTGTGTTTGCGGATTATCAATAAGGAATTTATTTTGCGAATTGTTAAGACCCGATGATGAAGCAAGCGCCGCAATTCCCCATTTGCTTATCATAAGATTTGCCATTATTCCCATAAATCCGTCCGTGTCGAACAAAACGCCGGAGAATATAAATTCCACAATAAGTATAATAGGTATGAATGTATCGGCGGTGTAGCTGTTCTTAACTATAGATGAAATGACAAGCGCAAAGGTGTCCGCCGCAAATGTGAGCAGGAATAATGTGATATAGTATTCTATCCGAATACTCGTCATTACTCCCTTGTCGGGTACCAGCTTTCCGCTGACTCCTATTGAGAATATCAGCACCACAACCAGCATTTGCACGGCGCATATACATGCCTGGACAATAAGCTTAGATACAACATATGCGCTCAAGTTGAGGTTTGTCATATATTCATGCTTGAGGATATTTCTCTCCTTGCATATTTCCTGAATTGAATTACAAACGCCGGTAAAGATTGTGATACATACTATCATAAACAGTCCCGTACGAGTATCGGTAAATACCATTGTCTGACCGTCCTGCTTGAAATTATATGTATTCTCCTCGTCCTCTTCCGATTTTTCCTCTTCTTCCTCGTCCTCGTCGGGATTTTCTGTATCATATGCGGTTTCGATATTTTTAAACGGAACAAGGAACGACGCAAGCCTTCCAGCTCCTCTGAGGAAACAGCCTTTGTGTAATCATCGTCCTTATCCTCGTCGTCAACCGCTTTAAAATCTTCTGTGTCAGCCGCTTCGTTATATTAATAGAAGCAGTTGAGAAGCTGTGTTTCACTGCTGTTGCAGTTGCCCGTAATCGAGCCGAAATTCTCTGCGTCCTCTCTGTCGCCGTCAAATTCAATATCGCCGATTGCATAATATGCGGCGCTTAAAAATGCTGCGTCAAGGTCGCCGACAATACCGCCTACATTGTCGCCCTTGCTCTTAATATAGCTGTTATCCTCGCCTTTTACGAAAACGCCGTATACCCTTGCGGTTTTTGCAACAGTGCCGACAATAACGCCCGTATTGTCCGAATTATTTTTTATTTTAGGATTTTTTACCTGAAGATTTCTTACAATTCCGTTATGGTAAAATGTAAACTCGTTACCGTTTAACTCAACGGTTTCGTTCTTGGTTTCATCGCTCTCTACCCAGCCGAAAAAGTCCAACATTGTTCTTGTCGGTATCTATCGAGAGGTTTGAGATAGTATGACCGTTGCCTTCAAAGGTTCCAGTAAACGGATGGTCTTTTGTGCCTATCAGAGTCCATTCGTACCCTTTAAGATTTATATCGGTTTGAAGTATATAATTGTATGTAAGGAAATCCTCGCAGCCCGCTGTAATCGCCGCCTGCGAAAGGAAAGACAAATTGGCGGCGCTTGTTATCATAAAATAATCCTCGCCGTCAACGGTTGTTGTAACGGTCGGAGCGACTGTTGACATAACTCCGTCCCACTTGTCA
Organism: Clostridiales bacterium; assembly: GCA_021200075.1. GTDB lineage: Bacteria > Bacillota > Clostridia > Oscillospirales > Acutalibacteraceae > Eubacterium_R. The sequence goes on from JAJQGZ010000118.1 coordinate 10,121, forward strand.
ACCTTGGATTCCTCGTATTCTATTTCCTCAATTTCTCCGCTGTCCTCGTTTTCCTCATACTGTACAACATATTCCCAGTTGAGAACGGGATAGCCGTCGTTAATTTCATTTTCCTCATTAGGCTCTACCGTATACATATTCGGGCAGGCAATGAGGCAAACGATTATGATAGTCAAAAGCGGAATGGCAATCGCCAATATAAGATTTTGCGTATTATTAAAATAAATATGAAAATATCTTTTTGTAAGAACTCCCGCCTGTCTGAAAAAAGAGGGTTTCCTTTTCATATCACATTACCTCCCCTGCTCTGAGCGAATTGTATTTTTTAACATAGCCGTCAATATCGCTGACAATTTTTCCGTAAGCATCGGTGAGATTGTCAACCTCAAAGAATTTTTCCGCTTCCTTAGGCTAGCCGTAGAAGCAAAGCTTTCCGCCGGAAGCAAGGAAAATAACCTTGTCAAACAGCCTGATATTTTGAAGCGTGTGGGTGATAACAATAACTGTTTTGCCCTTTTTCTGCGAAAGGTTTTGGAGCTGGTGCATCAAATTGTTTTCCGCTTCCGGGTCAAGACCGGAGGTCGGCTCGTCAAGGAAGAACAACGCCGGGTCGGAAATAAGCTCAACGGCGATTGACGCTCTCTTACGCTGACCGCCCGAAAGCTTCTTGATAACGGTGTCCCTTTGAGCCGTTAAATCAACCATATCCAAAACCTCGGTAACTCTTTGCCCGAGTTCGGATTTTGAAACATCCTTGGGGAGTCTGAGCTTACCTGTATATATAAGTATATCCTGAACCGACAAATCATCGTGGACAATATCCTGCTGGGGAACATATCCCATATTTGATTTTACAGCCTGATAGTTTTTGTACAAATCGGTTGAGTTTATATATACGCTTCCCTCTGTTGCGGGTTCAAATCCGTTTATGCAGTTCATAAATGTTGTTTTACCTGCGCCGGAGTCGCCGAGAATTGCCACCATTTCACCGGGCTTAATTGTGAGGGAAATATTTTTAAGAATATATTTTCTGCTTGTTCCGTTTTCACCTGTGCCGTTTTTGCAGGGTACTTTTCTTGAAATATTATCAGCCCTTACTTCGACGCCGCCCTGGCGAGCAAGGTCATACGACTGCTCCACACCGCTCGGTACGGAAGTCGGAGGCTGAGGAGCGCCTTTCTTGGCGGACATTGCATTGTACGGAACATAATTTGTATAACCCGTTGACTTGGACGCTACAGGCGTACTGTACAATATCGAATCGTCAATTCTTACAAGTTTAGCCGAGCCGATTCTAATAACGGAAAAATTTGAAAGCGGCACGGTATTGCTTATAGTTGCATTGTCAAATATAGTACCGTTTGAGCTTTGCAAATCGGTTATCGTCATTTCGTTTCCGTTTCTTGCTATAACTGCGTGCTTCCTTGACGCCGTAATATTAGGAACGCATATATCTGATTTTACATCACGGCCGACTGTAA
>JAJQGZ010000166.1 GCA_021200075.1 Clostridiales bacterium
TCGCAGGTGATTTCCACCACATCGGTGTTGTTAAGTCCCTCGATTGCGCCGTCATTCGGCACGCATAATATCATCGAAGCGGTATTTTTGCTTTTCGCAATTTCGATAAAATTCAGTGCTACTCCTGCATAACCGCCGTCGTCCTTTTGATAAATGTCAAAATGCCACGGATTTTTTCTTTTCACTCCTATTTCGGACGCCATATAATTATTTCCTCTCTCGCCGTACCAATGCTCGAAGATTTTAAACGCACTGTCAAAATCGTTGTCGATGTCAATGCCATTTAATTCCTCGGTCATTTTTTTTGTTTATTTCGCAAATCTGTTCGCCCCTGGTTTTGCCGGCTTTGAGTATATTTTCTATCGCCTTTTCACGGTAATAGAAGTAGTAGAGATATTCGTTTAAAATACTTCCTCTTTCCTTTAAGAGCTCCTTTTCAAAATATCTCATATCCGTATTGATGTACGCCTCGTCATTTTCAATAAGCTCCTGCATAATTTCTCTGCCGTCAAGCTTAATTGATTTAAAATAGGATAAGTGATTAAGTCCGTAAACCTCGCCGATTGCATTTCCCTCCGGCGCACCGTACAGCTTTTCAAACGAGCGGAGTATAGAACTCGGAGCGTCGCATATTTCGTATGTAAAATCATATCCCATATCCCTGAGCGTTTGGCTGACAACACCGGCAGGGTTTGTAAAGTTGAAGACTTTACACCCGGGCTTTGCAAACTTTTTAATCATCTCGTGATAATCCGCAAGAGCGCTAATGCTCCTCATTGCAAAGGAAAGACCGGCGGCGCCTGTTGTTTCCTGCCCCAAAAGACCGAGGTTTAAAGCGATTCTCTCATCCTTTACCCTCATTTCGTCTCCGCCAACTCTTATGGTCGTAATGACATAATCGACATTTTCAACAGCTTTTTCGGCGTCGGTTGTCAGTGTGAATTTCATCTCGGGAGGCAATAAACTTGCAACCTTTTTTGCCATTTTGCCGTAAATGTTCAGCTTCTCTTCATTGTTGTCCGTAAATACCAGTTCGTCTATTTTGAGCGTCTTCGCTTTTTGCGCAATGCTCTTTGCCAAAAACATTGAGCGCACTCCGCCTCCGCCGATTACTGTCAGTTTCATTAGTGTGTACCTTCGTTGAATTATTAGTTATTATAGTTGAGTAACGGTTTAAATATTTTTACCTTATTGACGCCGTGGTTGAAATTAAATTCGGCTAATATCTGATGGAGACAAATTGAACGATTGTCGTAAAAATAACCGTAAAACGACTTGATGATAGATATTTCATATCAAAGTTAAACTATATCTTTAACATCTGTTTGCAATATTAAATTATAATTCGATGTCTAAAACAATACCTATTTTTCACCGATCTTTGTGTTTCGGCAAAAAATTGTTAAAAGATATTTTTTTCTGTTGACTTAAAGGGGTTGTATATATTATAATATTGCAAACGAAAGGAATGTGATTTATGACCTTGCTGATTAAGAACGCAATTGCGTTTGTTGACAATGTCTTCAAAAAATCAGATATTCTTATTGAGAATGAAAAAATCAAGTCCATTGGTATTGGTATTTCTGTTTCTTCACAAGGTGTCGATAAAATAATTGACACTATGGATAAGTATTTTTTAATTCCGGGTTTCGCAGATGTTCATACACATCTCAGGGAACCCGGTTTTTCTTATAAGGAAACGATTAAAACAGGCAGTAAGGCAGGAGCAAGAGCAGGCTATACACTGCTTTGCACTATGCCTAATTTAAATCCGCCGCCTGATTGCCCGGAGAATTTAAAGGTGCAGACCGATATTATTAAAAGGGACGCCGTTATTAATATTATCCCGTTCGGCACTGTTACAAAGGGCAGAAAGGGCGAGGGAGAGGTAATCGACTTTGCCTCTGTAGCGCAGGATGTCGCAGGATTTTCCGACGACGGCTGCGGAGTTCAAAGCGAGGAGCTTATGCTCAAAGCGATGTGTGAATGTGCAAAGCTCGGCAAAATAATTTCCGCTCACTGCGAGGTAAACGAGCTTCTACACGGCGGATATATCCACGACGGCGAATATTGCAAAGCGCATAATCACAAAGGTATCTGTTCCGAAAGTGAATGGAAGCAGATAGAAAGGGATTGCCGCCTTGCCGAAATAACCGGTTGCCGTTACCACACTTGCCATATTTCGACAAAGGAAAGCGTTGATATTATTAGAAAAGCCAAAGCAAGGGGAGTGAATGTCACCTGCGAAACAGCACCGCATTACCTCACTCTTTGCGACAGCGATTTGCAGGAGGACGGACGCTTTAAGATGAACCCTCCGCTCAGGAGCGAGGAGGACAGGCAGGCGCTTATCGAAGGCGTGCTTGACGGTACAATTGATGTTATAGCAACCGACCATGCGCCTCACTCCGCAGAGGAAAAATCAAAGGGTTTAAGCTCTTCAGCAATGGGTATAGTCGGTCTTGAAACCGCATTTGCCGTGCTTAACACATATCTTGTCAAACCCGGGATTATAACCCTTGAAAAGCTTGTTGAGATGATGTCCGTCAGACCGAGAGAGATTTTCGGCTTTGACGGCGGAAAAATAGAAGTCGGTCAGACAGCCGATTTGGCGCTCATAGACGCTGACAGGCATTGGATTGTCGAGCCGAGCAAATTTGTAACAATGGGTCGTACAACACCGTTTGAGGGTATGGATTTACAGGGCGAAAATCTTTTGACAGTGTACAAAGGAGAGATAGTATATGAAGCCGTATGACAAAAAAATTGTGCTTGAAAACGGCAGGGAATTTTACGGTTGGGGCTTCGGCGCCGATAAGGAAGCCGTAAACGAGCTTGTTTTCAACACTTCAATGGTCGGTTATCAGGAGATTGTTTCCGACCCGAGCTATACAGACCAAATGGTTTGTATGACTTATCCGCTTATCGGCAACTACGGTATGACAGACGAGGATTACGAAACGAGAGTACCCACAATGGGCGGTCTGATAGTCAGGGAATATAATGATTTGCCGTCGAATTTCAGGTACACAAAAACGCTTTTGGAGGTTCTCGACGAATACGGTATTCCCGGTATCAGCGGCGTTGATACCAGAATGATAACAAGAATTATCCGTGACGAGGGTTCGCAAAAAATTATTATATGCGACGCCGATTTACCGTATGAAGAAGCGCTTAAAAAGGTAAAGGATTATGTTATTCCAACCGATATGGTGTCGAGAGTCAGCTGTAAAAAACGCTGGTATTCAAGAACACCCAGCCATAAATACGATGTCGTAGCTGTTGACTGCGGAATAAAGCATAATATAATCAGAAAGCTTAACGAAAGTGGTTGCAATGTCACCGTTGTGCCTTATAATATCACAGCCGACGAAGTCCTCAAAATGAAGCCGGACGGGCTGTTTCTTTCAAACGGGCCGGGCAATCCCGAGGATGTTCAGCCGGTAATCGAGCTTGTAAAGGAACTCAAGGGCAAGCTTCCCATATTCGGCATATGCCTCGGTCACCAGATGATTTCGCTTGCGCTCGGCGCAAAAACATTTAAGATGAAATTCGGCCACAGGGGCGGCAATCATCCGGTGCTTAATATTGAAAGCGGTAAGATAGAAATTACATCGCAAAATCATTCCTACGCTGTCGATTCATCGTCGCTTGCCGATACACAGCTTACGCTCACGCATAAAAATCTGCTTGACGATACCGCAGAGGGTGTAAAGTCGGAGGCAAACAAACTCTTCTCCGTTCAATATCACCCGGAAAGTGCGCCCGGTCCGCAGGACAGCGCATATCTCTTTGATGAATTTATAGCTCTTATGGAAAAGGAGGCGCAGCAAAATGCCGAAAAGGACTGATATACATAAAATACTTGTTATCGGCTCAGGCCCGATAGTTATAGGACAGGCTGCCGAATTTGACTATTCCGGCACTCAGGCGTGTCTTGCACTGCGTGAAGAGGGCTACGAGGTTGTATTGATTAACTCGAATCCCGCAACCATTATGACGGATACCGATATTGCCGATAAGGTTTATATGGAACCGCTCAACCTTGAATATGTCGCAAGGATTATTCGCCACGAAAGGCCCGATGCAATTCTTCCGTCTCTCGGCGGTCAGACAGGGCTTAACCTTGCGGTTCAGCTTGCAAAAAAAGGCGTACTCAAAGAATGTGATGTCGAGATACTCGGCACAAATTTTGATGCGATTGAAAAAGCCGAGGACAGGGAGCTTTTCAAGGAGCTTTGCGAAAGTCTCGGCGAGCCGGTTCTCCCGTCAGAAATTGCGGAAACCATCGAAGACGGACTTGAAGCTGCAAGGAAAATCGGTTTCCCGGTTGTGCTTCGTCCTGCATTTACGCTCGGCGGTACAGGCGGCGGCTTTGCCGATGATGAAGAAGAATTTATGCTGATGATGAAAAATGCGCTTGCCGTTTCTCCGGTTCATCAGGTGCTTGTCGAAAAGAGCATAAAGGGTTATAAGGAAATTGAATACGAGGTAATGCGTGACGCAAACGACACCGCAATCACTATATGCAATATGGAAAATATTGACCCTGTCGGCGTTCACACCGGCGATTCTGTAGTTGTTGCTCCGCCGCAAACTCTTACCAACAAAGAGTATCATATGCTCCGTGACTCCGCATTAAAAATCATCAGAGAGCTTAAAATCGAGGGTGGTTGCAATGTTCAGTTCGCTCTCGACCCCCACTCATTCAGATATTATCTTATAGAAGTTAATCCGAGAGTTTCCCGTTCGTCTGCACTTGCGTCCAAGGCTTCGGGCTATCCCATTGCAAGAGTATCGGCAAAGATTTCCGTCGGTATGCGCCTTGATGAAATACCGATTGCCAATACTCCGGCATCGTTTGAACCTACTCTCGACTATGTTGTTACAAAGATTGCACGCTTTCCGTTTGATAAATTTGCGGACGCCAACAATACTCTCAACACTCAGATGAAAGCTACCGGCGAGGTAATGGCAATCGGCAGAACAATGGAGGAAAGTCTGCTTAAAGCGGTTCGCTCTCTCGAGACGGGAATTTGCCACCTTTACAGTAAAAAGTTTGATTCCTACACAGAGGACGAGCTGCTCAAATATATCCATAACGGCACAGACGACAGACTTCTCGCAATAGCTCAGCTTATCAGGCTCAAATGCGATTTGAACAGAATATATAACGCAACAAAGATTGATATGTTCTTCCTTGAAAAAATCAAGAATATAGTCGAGTTTGAGACGCCTCTTGCAAATAATCCCGGCAACATTTCCGTCTTAAAGGACGCTAAAAAAATGGGCGTTTCCGATAAATATATCGGTATGCTTTGGCATATGACCGAGGCTGAAATATTTAACCTCAGAAAGGAAAATAATATTTTCCCGGTCTATAAAATGATAGATACCTGCGCATCGGAATTTGATTCCTATGTTCCGTATTTTTATTCAACTTATGAAGAGGAAAACGAATACGTAGTATCGGACAGGAAAAAAATAGTCGTTCTCGGTTCTGGCCCTATTCGTATCGGTCAGGGTGTGGAGTTTGACTATTCCACCGTTCACGCAATATGGTCTATAAGAGATTCAGGATACGAAGCAATTATCATTAATAATAATCCCGAAACCGTATCTACCGATTATACTACTTCGGACAAACTCTATTTTGAGCCGCTGACGGTTGAAGATGTTATGAATGTAATCTGTCTTGAAAATCCGCAGGGCATTGTCGTATCTCTCGGCGGTCAGACGGCTATCAATCTTGCAGAGCCTCTCAATGCTCTCGGCGTACCGATTATCGGTACTGATGTAGAAGCAATTGACAGGGCGGAGAACAGGGACAGCTTTAAAAAGGTTATGGAACAGCTCCAAATTCCTCAGCCGAAGGGTCTTGCGGTTACCACTATTGAAGAGGGTGTAAAGGTAGCGACGCAAATCGGCTATCCTGTTCTTGTCAGACCGTCGTTCGTTTTGGGAGGCAGAGCAATGTAAATTGTCGCAAATGAGGAATCCCTGCGTCATTATCTGCAAACTGCCGTTGAGATAAATACCGAACAGCCCGTGCTTGTTGATAAATACATAATGGGCAGGGAGCTTGAGGTTGACGCTATATGCGACGGCGAGGATGTATATATCCCGGGTATTATGGAGCATGTTGAAAGAACAGGCGTTCATTCAGGCGATTCAATTTCGATTTATCCCACATTCACCGCTTCAGACTGTGTAAAGGAAAAGATTATTGATTACACAATTCGCCTCGGCAAGGCAATAGGCATTGTCGGTCTTTACAATATTCAGTTCATTGCCGATGAAAACGATGATGTATATGTAATCGAGGTTAACCCGAGGTCGTCGAGAACCGTACCGTTTCTTTCAAAAGCAACCTCGATTCCTATGGCTCATATCGCAACTCAGGTAATACTCGGTCATTCGCTTAAAGAACAGGGGATAACCGAGGTTTATCCGCCGGAGAAAAAACGCTGGTATGTAAAAGCACCTGCGTTCTCATTCTCAAAGCTTAAAGGTATGGACACATACCTTTCGCCTGAAATGAAGTCTACCGGCGAAGCAATAGGCTATGATAAATCCCTTACCAGGGCACTTTACAAAGCGATTCAGGCGTCGGGGCTTAATGTCGCAAATTACGGCACGGTGCTTGTCACGATAGCCGACCAGGATAAACCTGCGGCGCTTCCGCTTATCAAACGTTTCTACGATCTCGGTTTTAATATTGAAGCTACCGAGGGCACGGCAAAATATCTCAAAACTCACGGAATCCGCACGAGAGTCCGCCAAAAGCTGACGCTCGATGAAAGCGACGAAATTCTCTGCGCTTTGAAACAGGGCCATATCGCATATGTAATAAATACGATTGACGTAAATGCGGGAGATTCCCATTCCGACGGGTCGGAAATCAGGCGGGCTGCCGTTGAAAATAATGTAACAATGTTCACTTCTCTCGACACGGTTAAGGTTTTGCTTGATGTGCTTGAGGAGATAACTCTCGGCGTATCCACAATAAACGCCGAATAGGATTGGATTATGTATAAAGAAAATATTTATAAAATTATTTCAAACAAAAATATTGCAAAAAGCGTTTATAAAATGATTTTAGAGGGCGACGCTCAGTATATCACCGCCCCGGGTCAGTTTATAAATATCAAGCTTGCCAATAAATTTCTCCGCCGTCCGATTTCCGTTTGCGATTGCGATGAAAATACAATAACAATTATTTATAAGGTTGTCGGCGACGGCACTTGTATAATGTCGCAGATGCAAAGCGGCGAAGCTCTTGATATTTTAATCGGTCTCGGCAACGGCTATGATATTTCAAAGTCCGAAAAACCGCTTCTTATCGGCGGTGGTGTCGGCGTTCCTCCGCTTTATATGCTTGCAAAAAAGCTCCTTGCGGACAATCAAAAACCGTCCGTTATTTTAGGCTTTAATACTGCGGATGAAATTTTTTACGAGCAGGAGTTTAAGGAGCTCGGCATATCCGTAACCGTGGCGACTGCCGACGGCTCGTACGGGGTTAAAGGCTTTGTAACCGACGCTCTTTCATCAATCGGCTGCTATGATTATGTTTACACCTGCGGTCCATTGCCCATGCTTAAAGCCGTTTACGATAATACGGATGTATCGGGTCAGTTCTCTTTTGAGGAAAGGATGAGTTGCGGTTTCGGCGCCTGTATGGGCTGTTCCTGCAAAACAAAGTACGGCAATAAAAGAATTTGCAAGGACGGGCCTGTTCTCGTTAAGGAGGAGATAATATGGTAGATTTATCGGTTTGTCTCGCCGGTATGGAAATGGATAATCCTGTTGTTCCGGCTTCGGGAACTTTCGGCTACGGTCGGGAATTTAAGGATTTTTACGATATTAATATTCTCGGTTCGTTCTCGTTTAAAGGTACGACAAAGGAACCCAGATTCGGCAATCCGACTCCGAGAATAGCTGAATGTACCTGCGGTATGATTAACGCCGTAGGGCTTCAAAATCCCGGTGTTGACAGTGTGATCGAACACGAACTGCCGGAAATGAAAAAGTTTTTCGGTAAAAAGGTTATTGCAAATGTTTCGGGCTTTTCGGTAGACGATTACGCATACACCTGTCAGCTTTTGGATAAGCAGGAGCAGGTCGGTATACTTGAGGTAAATGTTTCCTGCCCGAATGTTCACGGCGGCGGTATAAGCTTCGGCACTTTGCCCGAATCAGCCGCACAGGTTACAAAAACCGTCAAGGCTGTTACGACAAAGCCGGTGTTCATCAAACTTTCACCTAATGTTACGGACATTGTTTCCATAGCCAAGGCGTGCGAGGAAGCGGGAGCCGACGGTATCTGCCTTATTAATACTCTTCTTGGTATGAGGATTGATATTAATAAACGCAAGCCGATTATTGCCAATAAAATGGGTGGCTTCAGCGGAGACGCAATTTTCCCCGTAGCTGTAAGAATAGTATATCAGGTTGCCAAAGCCTGCAATATACCCGTTATGGGATGCGGCGGAGTTTCAAGCGCCGATAATGTTATTGAGATGATGATGGCAGGCGCAACGGCGGTTCAGGTCGGTGCGGCAAACCTTGTCAATCCGTATGTTTGCAGGGATATAATTGAAGCTCTTCCGTCAGTGTGCGAAAGGCTTAATATAAATAAAATCAGCGATATTATAGGAGTGATAGATTAATGGGTAAAGATGTTATTGTTGCGTGCGATTTTCCGTCGGCTGCCGAGACCTTTGATTTTCTCGATAAGTTCACGGACGAAAAACCGTTTGTCAAAATCGGTATGGAGCTTTTTTATGCCGAGGGGCCGTCGATTGTCAGAGAGATAAAAAAGAGAGGGCATAAGATTTTCCTTGATTTAAAGCTTCACGATATTCCCAATACCGTCAAAAAGTCAATGGCGGTTCTTTCAAAGCTTGATGTGGATATGACAAACCTCCACGCTGCCGGGACTGTCGAGATGATGAAATACGCTCTTGAGGGCTTACCAAGACCCGACGGCACAAGGCCCATTCTTATCGCCGTTACGCAGCTTACATCCACAAGCGAGGAAAGGATGCAAAACGAGCTTTTGATAAACGCTTCGATAAACGATACAATTGTAAAATATGCTCAAAATGCAAAGACCGTTGGGCTCGACGGAGTAGTATGCTCTCCACTTGAAGCAGGTATGGTTAAGGAAAATTGCGGTGCGGATTTTATCACCGTAACCCCGGGAGTTCGATTTGCAGACGGCGACATCGGCGATCAAGTGAGAGTTACAACTCCTGCTAAAGCTAAGGAAATTGGCTCGGATTACATTGTAGTCGGCAGACCGATTACGGCGTTAGACGACCCGGTCGGAGCTTACAGAAGATGCGTTGAAGAATTTGTAGGATAAGGAGAATTTTGATGGAAAGCTATAAAAGAGAATTTATACAGTTTTTGGAGAATGCAGGCGTGCTGAAATTCGGCGATTTTATCGCAAAAAGCGGAAGAAAAATTCCTTATTTCATCAATGCCGGAGATATTAAAACAGGCGCTCAGATTCAAAAGCTCGGCGAATTTTACGTCAAGGCTTATTTTGAAAAATTGGGCAAAAAGCCATCGGTTCTTTTCGGCCCTGCATATAAAGGTATACCGATTGCCGTTTCCGTTGCTTCGGCTCTTGCCTCTCAGGGTCTTGATGTTCCGTTTTTCTTTAACAGGAAAGAGGAAAAGGATCACGGCGAGGGCGGCATTTTCGTCGGCTATACTCCCAAATCCGGTGAAGAGGTCGTTATAGTAGAGGATGTTATTACCGCCGGCATGGCAATTCGTGAGAGTATGTCAATCCTTTCAAAGCTCGACGGAGTAAAGGTTTCTGCCGTGTTTGTTATGGTTGACCGCAAGGAAAAGGGCAAGACGGAAAAATCCGCTATGGCTGAGGTCGGCAAGGAATACGGCTTTCCTGTATATTCCGTTGTCGATGTATATGATATTATTGAATATCTCGAAGAGGACGAAAGCAATCTTGAAAATGTAAACCGTATAAAAAATCATCTCAAAATTAACGGTGCAAAAGACTGAACCGTTATTAATATTCATACCGGAAGAAAGGAATAAATATGCGACATCTACTTGATACAACCGATTTATCATTAAAGGAAATCGATGATATGATAGCACTTGCCGGCGATATTATTAATAATAAAGAAAAGTACGCTCATATCTGCGACGGAAAAAAGCTTGCCGTCCTTTTCTTTGAGCCGTCAACGAGAACCCGGCTTTCGTTTGAAGCGGCTATGATGGAGCTCAGCGGTAATGTTATCGGCTTTTCGGAAGCCGCTTCATCCTCCGCCTCAAAAGGGGAGAGTGTGGAGGATACCGTTATGATGGTTTCCTGCTATGCGGATATTATCGCAATGCGTCATCCGCTCGAGGGAGCGCCCCATGTTGCAAGCTTCAAAAGCTCTGTTCCAATAATCAACGCAGGCGACGGCGGTCATTCCCACCCGACCCAGACTCTTACCGACCTGCTCACAATTTACAGGGAAAAGAACAGGTTTGATAATCTCACACTCGGTCTTTGCGGCGATTTAAAATTCGGCAGAACCGTTCATTCCCTCATCAAAGCGATGAGCCGTTACAATAATGTCAAATTCGTACTCATTTCGCCCAAGGAGTTAGCCGTACCGGATTATATCAAAAGCGATATACTCGATAAAAACGGTTGTGAATATATTGAAGCCGAGACTATGGAAGAAGTTATGGATTCTCTCGATATTCTCTATATGACCCGTATCCAGCGTGAACGCTTCTTCTCCGAAGATGAGTATTTAAAGCATAAGGACGCCTTTATTCTTGACCTTGATAAGCTCAAAAGTGCAAAACCCGATTTAACGATTATGCACCCTCTGCCCAGAGTAAACGAAATTGCAAGAGAGGTTGACAACGACCCGAGGGCAAAATATTTTGTTCAGGCTCTTAACGGCAAATATATCCGTATGGCTCTTATCAAAACCCTGCTTGAATGGGGAGGTGCGTTGTAATGAAAATTGATGAAATAGAAAACGGCATTGTCTTCGACCATATCACAGCCGGCAAGGGTATGGCTGTGTATGAGGCACTGCATCTTGATAAACTCTCCTGCCAGGTTGCAATTATCCAAAATGCCAGGAGCGAAAAAATGGGTGCAAAGGATATTATCAAGATTAACGAGCTGATAGATATTAATCTCGATGTCCTTTGCTATATTGATAAAAATATCACCGTAAATGTTATCATCAACGGTAAATCGGTGGAGAAAAAGGCCCTCTCTCTACCTGCTTCTCTTACCAATGTTATCAAATGCTCAAACCCACGCTGTATTAGCAATAACGAGGATATAGACCACATCTTCACCCTTGTTGACGATAAAGGCACCTACCGTTGCCTTTATTGCGAAACCCGGGCAAATTAAATTTAAGAATATATATGTAACAATATGTTTTGTAGTGTAAAGTGTCATCTAAACCTTTACAATCATTTTTGCATTGTATAAATTTATTTCTTAATCTAAATATTGTTGGGCATATCAAAAATCTGTAGTACTCTGTCCTCATTAAAACTTTACATAACAGCACTTTTGTGGTATAATAGACCT
>JAJQGZ010000041.1 GCA_021200075.1 Clostridiales bacterium
GACCCATATCGTGCCAGCCGGAGGTGGTGTCAATCGTCCTTGTGCTGTCAAGAGACTTAATCTTTTCATAAGCCTTTTTACTGTCAAACTGACCCCAGCCCTCGTTAAACGGAACCCACACGGCAATACACGGGCAGTTATAGAGGTGATTAACAATCTCCTCCATCTCCTGATAATAAAGCTTCCTGCCCTCAAGGTCGGTACGATTAAAGGTTTTATAATTCCTGTCGTCAAGAGTTATGCCGACAAAAGGAACTACATTAATTTCAAGACCATAGCGTCCTCCGCCGTTTATCATATCCTGCCAAACGATAATACCGTTGACATCACAGTAATGATACCATAACAGAGGTTCAACCTTTATATGCTTACGAAGCATATTGAAGCCGCAACTTTTTACATATTTAACATCATTTTCCATTGCCGAATTTGACGGCGGAGTAAGCAGACCGTCGGGATAATAACCTTGGTCGAGAAGTCCGTTATGGAAATAAGGCTTATTATTGAGAAAAAGGCGTTTAATCCCGTTTTTGTCCTCGCCTATTGAAAATTTACGCATACCGAAATAAGATTTAACCATGTCCTCTCCTGCTTTAAACACGACATTATAGAGAAACGAACTTTCCGGACTCCAGGATTTAAAATCGGGGATTTTAACTGTTTTTTCGGTTGTATCGGCAATAAGCTCGTCTCCGTCATAAATAAGAACCTCTACATCATCGGTTCCGAAATATTCAAAGGTAACCTGCTCATTGTCGTAATCCGGAGTAATTTTTACCCTGTCAAGATAAATCTTAGGCGTTGACTCAAGCCAGACTGTTTGCCATATTCCGCTTTGAGGAGTGTACCAAATTCCGCCTCTTTTAATCTTCTGCTTACCTCGTGAAAATTCATTTGTATCGGTATAGTCAAATGCATAAACGACTATTTGATTTTCGCCGTCAACAAGATAATAGGTGATTTCAAACTTAAACGGCGTGTAACCGCCCTTATGTTCTCCGACCTTGCTGCCGTTAATGCAGACATAGGCAATTTGGTCTACAGCTCCGAAATTAACGAATACCCTGCCCTTATTAAATCCTGTCGGGAGAGTAAACTTCCTTTCATATACGAGATACTCATCGGGCTTAACAACTCTGCACATACCCGAAAGCTCCGATTCCGGTGAAAAAGGAACGGTTATTTGACCGTTAAATTTAAACGGAATATTTTTAAATTCATCGTAATTCCTGTTTGAAGAATCGGCTGACTTCGATTTCATAACGGCGCAGTTCCATTTGCCGTTAAGATTTATATAGCTGTCACGCACGAACTGAGGTCTTGGATATTCGCTGAGAGGATTGTTGCAATCAAGCTCCCTGCCCCATTTTGTCATCAACATATTTATCCCTCCCGATAATTTATTTAAAATGCTAATTAATTATTCGTCTATTCATCGCTGATAATTTTACCGTGCAAAATTTGAATACGCTTATTGCATATTTCAAGCGCCGCTTTTTTATGCGAAACGATAATGCAGGTTACATTATCAAGCGTTTTTAAATTGGTTAAAAATTGTTTTTCGGTTTCCTCATCAAGGGCTGAGGTCGCCTCGTCAAGAAGCAGTACGGGCGAATTTGACAAAAGACTTCTCGCAATTGCAAGGCGTTGAACCTGGCCTTCGGAAAGGCCCATACCCTTTTCACCGATAACGGTATCAAGACCGAGAGGAAGCTCGTCGATAAATTGCTTTGCGCAGCTTATTCTGATTGCCTGCTCGATTTCCTCATCTGTGGCATTGTCGTTAATAAAAGTAAGATTATCTCTTATTGTGCCGGAAATAAGCATATTACCCTGCGGAACATAGGCAAACAATCTTCTCGTATTCTTATCGACCTCTATATTTCCATCGTCTGTATCAAGACAAATTTTACCGTCATTGACTTTAAACACGCCGAGAAGCAATTTGAGCAGTGTACTCTTGCCTATACCGGAAATACCCATTATAGCGACGAAATCGCCTTTTTCAACGGTAAATGAGGTATTGTCAAGAATAATATCCCTGTCATAGCTAAAACTAATATTTTCAAATTCAATTTTCTTGAGATTTGAATAAACCTTATCAAGGTCAATGTTTTCGGCATTTATATTTTCTTCATCTTCAATCTCGTCAAGTTCTATAAGCCTTTCTGCGGAAGCGAGAAGAGAATAATATTTCGGCATAATACCCGAAAGAGATACAAACGGAGACTGAACCTGATTGACAAGCTGAATAATTGCGGTAACAGTACCGTAGGTCATATCGGCATTGAGAATACTCCACGCACCATATGCAACGGCGAATACCGTTCCGATATTGAACACGGCGCCGAGACCGACATTTGCACAAATACTGAAATTTCTTCTTTTAATACGGGCTTTAAAATTTTCCTCCTGCAAAGCGTCTGTATTATCGTCAATTTTATGTTCAACAGAAAAAGCCTTGATAACAAGCAGGTTCGTAACAATTTCCTGTATAAACGAACGGGTTTTACCCTCGGTTTCCTGTACTCTGCGGTGAAGTCTTTTAAGCGTTTTTCTGAGCGCTTGAGTAGTTATAAAAACAAGCAGACCGCCGATAACTAAAACTATGGCAAAAATCTTATCAATAACAATAAGATAGATAAGCGAGCTTATCAGCTTGGTGCCGTAAAATACCGCTTGCGGCACAATATTAGTAAATGCCTCGGTAACAACCTCAACATCGTTAAACATTCTGTTTTGCAAATCGCCTGTGTGATATGATGTGATTTTTGGATAATCTTTTCTCATAATAACATCAAGAAGATATTTTTTCAAAATCATATCAAGCCTGGCGTGAACCCTCTCAGACAGGCTGTTTTTGGTAATGGCGAGAAACATTTGGAATAAAACAAGGCCTAAAAGTGCAAGAGCGTATTTGAGTACGAGATTCTCGCTTTGATATTCAGTTGCGCCGTCTATTATTTGTTTAGAAAAATTAGCAAAGAATACCGAAGTAAGACCGTATATTGCGTTTAATACAATAAGCAAAACAAGCATCGGTATCTGTTTAGAACAAATTTTGCTGACCCATTTCAAAATTTGGGTATCGGATCTTTTAATATACTTTTGTTTATCGTTCAACGCCTTTATCTCCCTTTTTATTGAAAAAAACGCTTTATCTTATTGACGGCTCTTATAGGCAAAAGAAGTACCGGTCTGACAGGCAAAAGAGCCACCCACACTTTGGAATAAAGTTTATATGCTTTAGAATTTTTGCAATCGACATAATGCTTGCCGTTTTTATAAAAACCGACAAGAACTCCGCATATCATATCATCGGTAACATATTCCTTGGTAAGAAGATTATCCCCGACTATTACATAATGGTCGTCGCATACCTCAATCACCCTGTGCATTACATATTTGCCGGACTTGGTAAGATAAACGGGAACATTATATTTTTTTAACCTGTCTTTATTTTTAACAATGATAATGTTATCCTTTTGTTGGTGAATAAGCGGCTGCATAGATGTACCCATAGTAAGACCCGTATATTTACCATATTGATCAAGAATTTCTTTAAGAGACTGCTGCTGCAAAATCTCCCCTCCAAACACGCAATGCTAATTGAATTTTTTGAAAATAAGCCAAAAACAAATTCAAGCTTATAATTCAAGCTTATACACTAATCAGATTATGATTTTATTTAATTTATTATAGCAGATATAATATAATATTGCAAGGTTGACAAGATAATAAATAAATGTTAAAATGATATGCAACAGATGAATAAGAAGCGCAAAAGCCGAACTGTTGCAGGGTTCAGCTTATTTTTATGTTTTGTTTCAAATTATTGAACAATACATTCTGTTTCGGAGAAGAAAAATGAAATACGATTTAATAATAGTAGGCTCCGGCCCCTCTGGCATTTTTACGGCTTTGGAGCTTATCAAAAGAAAATCAAATATAAAAATGCTGATAATAGAAAAGGGCAAGCCGGTAAACGAGCGTCACTGCCCCAAGTCGGAAATCGGTCATTGCGTAAACTGTAAACCGAGCTGTGCGATAACCACAGGATTTTCCGGTGCCGGCGCATTCTCCGACGGCAAGCTGAGCCTGAGCTATGAAGTCGGAGGAGATTTACCCGAGCTTATTGGAAGCGACCTTGCACAGGAGCTTATAAACTATACGGATAAAGTTTACCTTGAGCTCGGCGCTGACGAAAAGATTGAAGGTATCGGTTCAAACGATTTAATAAAGGAAATAAGGAAAAATGCAATTAAAGCCGGACTGAAACTTGTCGACTGCCCTATCCGCCACCTCGGACACGAAAAGGCGCACGAGTTGTATTATAAAATTCAAACCTACCTTGCGGATAACGGCGTCGATATGATGTTCGGCACGGAATGTAAAAATCTTGTTATAGAAGATAAAATCTGCAAAGGCGTAATTATTGAAGGCAAAAACGGTGAAGAAACCATAACTGCCGACGAAATTGTTATTGCAACCGGCAGAAGAGGCGCCGACTGGCTTGAAAAGCTCTGCACTCAGCATAATATTGCCCATAAACCCGGAACCGTTGATATAGGCGTAAGAGTGGAATGCAGAAATGAAATTATGGAAAAAGTAAACGAAGCTCTATATGAATCAAAGCTAATCGGTTATCCGAAGCCGTGGAAAAACAAGGTGCGCACATTTTGCCAAAACCCCGGAGGGTTTGTCGCTCAGGAAAATTACGACAACGACCTGGCTGTTGTAAACGGTCACAGCTATAAGGGAAAAAAGAGCGAAAACACAAATCTTGCAATACTTGTAAGCCATAATTTTACCGAGCCGTTTAATCAGCCGATTGAATATGCACAGGCGGTGGGTATGCTGACGAATATGCTCGGAGCTTCTCACATTATGGTACAGCGTTTCGGCGATATACTTGACGGAAAAAGAACCTGGCGGCACGAACTTTCAAAAAGTAATGTAAAGCCAACGCTCAAGGATGCAGTTGCCGGAGACATTACGGCGGCAATGCCATACAGAGCTATGACCAATATTATTGAATTTATCAAAATGCTTGACATTGTAGTACCCGGTTTTGCATCGACGGAAACGCTCCTTTACAGCCCAGAACTGAAATTCTACAGCAACAAGGTTCGTATGGACAAAAATCTGAATACTAACATAAAGGGTCTGCACTGCCTCGGAGACAGCTCGGGATGGACGAGAGGCTTGATGATGGCGAGTATTATGGGCGTATTAATGGGCAGAAAGCTCAGCGGTGACGAATAATTTTTTAATTAACAAAAGATTGTGAGGGAAATCATATGCTTAAAAATTCTCTGGTTGCGAATACAGATGCAAAAGCAAATGAAAAACAAATATGCGTTATCGACGGTATACGAATTACATATTTAACCTCTCGGCTAATCCGTGTGGAAAGCGGAAAATTTACCGATCTTGCAAGCTATACAGTATGGTACAGGAATTTTGAAAGCGGATATTTTAAGGTCTCACGACAAGGTAAAAAAATACTTGCCGAAACCGATGATGTAATCTTTACAATCAAAAGCAATAAACCGTACAGCGTGTATTTTAAGGACACTGAAAACACCGAAATATTCTCTCATCAAGAGAATTTAAAAGGCACTCGCAGAACTCTTGATATGACTTTCGGCGAGGTTGAGCTTGACAACGGTTTTATAACAAAAAACGGAGCATATTTACTTAACGACAGCAAAACAATGCTGATTGATGAAAACGGCAGGTTCCTGCCCCGTGAAAAAAATTTAACCGATTACTATGCCTTTGCATACGGCAAAAATTACAGAGAAACAATAAAGGCGTTTTATAAAATAAGCGGATATGCACCGCTTGTTCCCCGTTATGCCCTCGGCGTATGGTGGAGCAGATACCACGCTTACACGCAAAAGGAATATCTTGATTTAATGGAAAGATTTAAGGCAGAAGATATTCTGATTACCGTGGCTACGGTTGATATGGACTGGCACTGGGTAAAAGGAATTAAAAAAAGATTCGGTGTTAAATACAGAGGCTGGACAGGATACTCGTGGAATACCGAACTGTTCCCCGATTATAAAGAATTTTTTGCAAAGCTTAAAGAAAACAATCTTCATATTACTCTAAATCTTCACCCTGCGGACGGCGTTCACTCCTACGAGGATATGTATGAAGATATGGCAAAGGCTGTGGGAATCGACCCCGATTCAAAGCAGACGATTGACTTTAAATGTGGTGACGACACATTTTGGAATGCGTATTTTGATATTCTCCATAAGCCATATGAAAACGACGGCGTTGACTTTTGGTGGATTGACTGGCAGCAGGGCAATAAAAGTGATGTAAAGGGACTTGATCCGTTAGGCGCACTTAACCATTATCATTACCTTGACAATGTACAGGACGGAAAAATGCCGCTGATCTTGTCAAGATATGCCGGATTGGGTTCACACCGTTATCCTCTCGGTTTTTCCGGCGATACGGCTATCAAATGGGAAGTGCTCGATTTTCAGCCGTATTTTACCGCAAATGCAAGCAATGCCGCTTATACTTGGTGGAGCCACGATATAGGCGGTCATCATATGGGTTACAGAGATGATGATTTATATATGAGGTGGCTTCAATTCGGCGTGTTCTCACCGATAATGCGGCTACATTCATCGGCTATTGAGCTTTTGGGCAAAGAACCTTGGAAATATAAATCAGAGGTGTATAAATGCGCTAAGGAATGGCTTAATCTCCGCCATAAATTAATACCGTATATATTCACAATGGATTACTCAACACACGAGGACGGTATCGCTCTTTGCGAACCTTTGTATTATTCATACCCTAACGAAGAGCAGGCATATTTCGCAGCTAACCAATATACGTTCGGCAGTGAATTAATGGTTTGCCCTATCACAAAACCTCAGCATACCGAGCTTAATATGGGAAGTATCAACGCTTGGATTCCGAGCGGAAGATGGGTTGATATTTTTATAAACCAAAGTTATTGCGGAGACAGAAATATAACCTTATTCAGAGATTTGGATACAATTCCCGTTTTGGCAAAAGAGGGAGCGATTATTCCGCTGTCTGCCGATGAGGGGAACAAAACGGATAATCCGAAAAGTTTTGAAATATGGGCATTTTCCGGTAACGGAAGTTTTACTCTTATTGAGGATAATTCAAAGGAAAACTTCAGCGAACACAAAGTAAAAACGAAATTTGAAATGACATATAAAGAAAACAAGCTCACATTTACGATAAATCCGGCAAAAGGAGATTTATCCGTTATCCCTCATAGAAGAAATTACAAAGTTATCGTAAAGGATCTGCTTGTTGACAATAAAGTTCTTGTATTCAATTTTAACGATGCGGATATCAATGAGGTACATACAATGACTGCCGACAACACAGTCCGTGCCGAAAATGAAAAACCCAAGGAAGCGCTTATCCGAATTATGTCTCGCTGGCAGGAAACAACGGTGAAAAAATTTGCAAAATACCTGCCGTTTGATGAGCTTTCAACTGCAGAGGAAATCAAAAAAGCGCTCAAAAAATACCGCTTGCCGAAAATCATTAAACAAGCGATATTTGAGCATTTGGATTAGTAAATATAATTATTTTATCGGCACGACAGCTATGCTTTAAAAGGAGCAAATTTTTCCGCAATTTTATGAAGTTTATATTTTCCGTTTCCGAGTTGAGTAAGTTCGGAATTAAGAGAGGAAGAAAGCGAATTTTTAACGCAAAATGTAACCGTGACATTTTCCGCAAAATCCGTATTTTCAATATCAGCTGAAAAATTGCTTAAAAGCATTGTCAGGCGGTCGTAAAATGAATAATCAACGCGCACGCTGAACACGATACACTTTGACATAGTTACTATTCCGCCGGCATCAAGCGCAAGACTCGAGGCGTGGGAGTATGCCCTGACAAGACCGCCGGCACTGAGTAATATTCCTCCGAAATACCTTGTTACAACGACGCAGGCGTCAACAATATTCTGTTTTAACAAAACATCAAGAACAGGAACTCCGGCAGTACCGCTCGGCTCGCCGTCGTCGGATGAGTGCTGTATATTATTTTTTCTTAAAGCATATGCAGATATATTATGCGTGGCGTCACGGTGACGGCTCTTAATCTCGTTTATAAAATCAAGAGCTTGCTGCTGTGTTGTAACCGGACAAACATATCCGATAAATTTAGACTTCTTTTCTGTAAATTCATCGTTTGAACGAGACAAAACGGTTTTATATTCTTTAATCATAACCAAAAATCACAAATACGAATAATTGTTAAATAAAAATAAGGCAACCGAGGCTGCCTTATTTTTTGCTTATTTATCTGTATTCCTTGAATATCTTTTGTTAAACCTGTCAACACGACCGCCTGTATCGACAAGCTTCTGCTTACCGGTATAGAAAGGATGGCACTTTGAGCA
Organism: Clostridiales bacterium; assembly: GCA_021200075.1. GTDB lineage: Bacteria > Bacillota > Clostridia > Oscillospirales > Acutalibacteraceae > Eubacterium_R. The sequence continues at coordinate 8,423 of JAJQGZ010000041.1, forward strand.
AATGTCAACTTTCATCTCTTTCTTTGTACTCTTGGTCTCATATGTTGCGCCGCAGGCACATTTTACTATACAAGTATCATAGTTAGGGTGGATAGAGTCCTTCATCGCTTTCACCTCTTTACGGATTTACTCATTATGGTTGATATATTAACATAAGAGAATACAAAATGCAAGTTTTTTTTGATTATTTATACAAACACGGCTGCTCAAGACAAAATGAATACAAAACTGCTTCTTTAACGGGCTTTTGCAAAGTCTTTTCAAGCGAATAGCGATAAAACGAAATTTGCTTTTCATATCTCCCGAGAAGCTGAGCTTCGTTATCCACCCTGTCGGTTTTGTAATCGACAAGTACAAGCGAACCGTTTTCCTCAAACACACAGTCTGCAATGCCCTGAATAAGTACCTTATCGTCATAATCCGTGTCGTAAATCTCGTTTGCTCCGACAAATGAGGAAATACATATTTCTCTGTAAATTTTGTCGGAATTAAACATTTGGTCGGCAAAATCGGATTTAAAAAAATTTGAAAGCCTTTTCCTGTCAAGAGAATCCGCTTGCATTGCGTTGATAAATCCGTTGTCGGCAAGCCTTGCAATTTCCGTTTCAAGATTTTTCCGAGCAAGCTCATAATCACAATACTGCATAAAGGAATGCATAGCCGTTCCCCTTTGAGCCGGAGTAAGACTGTCCTTGCACATAAAAGCAGGCTTGGAAGATGTAATAAATTCAAAATTATTATCATCGTCGTCAAGTGTTGAGGCTGTCAGCTTTAAGCTCATTTGAGAGAGATTTATTCGCTCACATTCATAAGAAAGCTTTTTATCCACGGCGGCGACAATGTCATTGTCGGCATCGATAAAGTCAAATGACTGCTCGCTATTTAAGACATCCATTCCGTCCTCTATTTGAATATCCATATCAAAATCGGAATCAAGCTGATTTATAAAAGTCAAGCCTGCCATATTTCTAAGCACCTCGCCGTCCTTATGGAACAATGCGCAAAGAAGCAAAAGATCGCCGTCGTTGCTGATACGCCTGCAAACATAAGGGTCAATACCGCCTGAGCAGATACAAGGAGCCAAAGCGTTAATTTTATTTTCAATATTATCACAGCGTATAAAGGTTATGAACTGTTCCTTTGCCCTTGTGAGAGCGACATAAAGTACACGCAGGTTCTCACTCATAAGCTCATATGTATTTTTATCCTTTACAACCTGATATGCAACAGAACTGTATTGATAGAAATCCTCCTCGTTATGGCATTTTACCGCAAAGCCGTAATGAGTGTTGAGAAGAAGTTTTTCCCTCAAATCCATATTATTGTATTTAACAGATGCTCTGGCAAAAATGCAAATCGGAAATTCAAGACCCTTTGAGCGGTGAACTGACATAATCGTTACAGCATTCTCGCCGATCGCACTGAGCGAAGCCGCATCAACTCTGCTGCTTGAATCGTTAATTTTATCAATATATCTTACAAAAGAAGTCAGACCTACATTATCGCCCTTGTCAAAATTATCGGCGAATGAAATCAGCTTTAAGATATTTTGAGAGCGCTGTTCGCCATTGCCCATAGCGTTTACAAGCGGAATAATCCCCTTTTCCTCCGTCAAATATCTGATAAATCCGGCAACGGACATTGTAACGCTCAGCCGTCTTAAACGGGAAAGGTCTTCCAAAAAATCAATTGCCTTTTTATTTTCCGATTCCCTGACGCACATATAAAACGAGCTGCGCCTGTTATTTATCCTAAGCTCGGAAAGCTCATCCGGAGTAAAAGAATATATCGGTGACTGCATAACTGCCAAAAGTGAAATATCGAGAGTTGGATTATCAATCGCTCTGATTAAGGACATAATCAGTTTAATCTCCGAGCTGTCAAACAAATCGGAGGAATTGTCGCATATCACCGGAATACCGTAAGCTGAAAGAGTATCGGAATAAATTTGTATTTTCCCTTTAAGGCTCCTCATCAGTATTGCAAAATCGCCGTAACGAACAGGTCGGTAGGAATCGCCGTCCTTAATGAGTTCTCCGCTTTTAACCTTTAAATCAATGGTTTTTGCAATATAAACCGCCTCAGCTTCAATGGGATTTTCAGTATCGGCGGTATTTAATATTTTAAGCTGAGCGGACGGAACATCGGTATCTTCGTAGGAAGCGGAGTAATTCAAATATTCGTCCTTGCCGTATTCCATTTCCCCCACCCTTTCGGACATAATAAAGGAGAAAACAAAATTGACATAAGAGCATATTTCCTTTCTGCTTCTGAAATTTTTATCGAGAATTATCTTTGAACTCGGAGAATTATCATCGGCATTATAATATGGATATTCTTTCCTTTTCCTGTTAAAAATATCCGGCATTGCCTGACGAAAACGGTATATACTCTGTTTGACATCACCGACAACAAAAAGGTTCCTGCCGTTTGAAAGATACCTGAACAAAAGATCCTGCACTTCGTTTGTATCCTGGTATTCGTCAACAAGTATTTCATAAAATCCGTTCGACAAATTTTCGGCAAGAGGGGTTCTGACAATCTCGCCATCGTTTTCGCTGAAAAGCAGGTCAATGGCAAAATGCTCGGTGTCGGAAAAGGAAAACGCATTGCGGTTCTTTTTTTCCTGCGTTAAGCGTTCATCGACCGCAGTAACCACCTCGGCAAGCTTTGAGACAATGCGATAGATATAGCGAGTACTTTCGGCATAATCTTCGGGTGAATCCGTAAAAAACGAAGGAATATCCTTTCTCAATATTTTCTTTATAGTTTCGCGATTGGATTTTATAACATTAATAAAAGGACTTTCTTCAATATTTTTTGTGCTGAGTCTGCCGAACGCAGGCTTTTTTTGCGAAAGCTCAAAAAAAGAATTATCCAAAGCCTGTTTAAAAAGTTTTATTTCAATAATATCAGATTCGGTAAGCTCTGACATTTTAACTTCGCTCTCCGACTTGATATAGTTCAATTTATTGGCGGCAATATCGTTATCAACCTCGGCAAGTGAAAGCGCATAATCGAGAAGATAATTTATTTCTCCGACTGCATAATCATACCAGACGGAGGATTCAAACGGTATTTTTGGATTGTAAAGCTCGGTCATTTCGTGCATCCAGCGATACGGAAACGGCTGGGCATATATATAATCAAGTATTCTTTTAATC
>JAJQGZ010000153.1:0-10547 GCA_021200075.1 Clostridiales bacterium
CTTTAAACCTGAGTTGAAAATTATTGCGCAGATTTATAAGGTCGGTATTCCCACATTTGTTATGCAGACAATGAGCAGTGTTATGATAATTTTTATGAATAAAATTTTGTTTCTTGAATCTTCAACGGCTGTTGCGTTTTACGGTATTTATTACAAGCTGTATACATTTGTTTATATGCCTGTCAGTGGTCTTGCGCAGGGGCTTATACCCATTGTCGGTTATAATTACGGCGCAGGGTTATATTCAAGGGTTAAAAAAGCTTTTTCGTTACTCTTGTTACATCAATCGGTATAATGCTTGTCGGTGCTGTTTTGTGTTTTGCTTTGCCTAATCAGCCTTTGAGCCTTTACAGCGCAAGCAGCGAAATGCTTTCTTTCGGAGTTAAAGCGCTCAGAATTTTAGCTCTGACCTTTCCGTTTGCGGCAGTTACTATTATTTCCGGCTTTGCCTGTTCGGGTATGGGCAACGGAGTTGTCAGTATGGTTGGCACGCTTTTGCGGCAACTTTTGATTTTAATACCTGTTGCATATTTGTTTTATATGTGTTTCGGATTTGGCTATGTTTGGTACGCTTCCTGGGTTTCGGAAATTATTGCCGCCGTCTACGCTGTATTTGCTGTAAAAAGGCAGTTTAAAAAGCTTAAAAACGATTAAAATAAAATATATGTCAGCTTTTTAGATATACCCATTTTCTTTGTTTTTATCATATGGATATTGTTGACAAAAACGCTTTATTTTGCTATACTTTTATCAAACAATGGCATATGTATGCCGAAATCGTAATATTTAAGCGGCGTAGGGTTTTATTACTCCTCGCCGTTTGTTATAGTTTTATATATTTTACAAATACAGTTACCGAAAACAGGTGATGTTTTTTTGAAAAAGCTTACAATTTACCTCAAAGATTATATCAAGGAATCAATACTTGCACCGCTGCTTAAACTGCTTGAAGCTACATTTGAGCTTATCGTTCCTCTTGTTATTGCTTCAATAATAGACACCGGAATAAAAAATTCCGATAAATCCTATATCCTCGGCAGGGGAGGTATCCTTGTTTTGCTTGCCCTTGTAGGTATAGTCGCCGCAATAAGCGCACAGTATTTTGCGGCAAAGGCGGCGTCGGGTTTCGGCAGGCAGTTACTGCACGCTTTATATGAAAAAATACAGTCACTCTCATTCAACGAGCTTGATAAGCTCGGCACATCTTCGCTTATTACAAGAATGACCGCAGACGCAACGCAGGTTCAAAACGGAGTAAATCTTATTTTGCGTTTGCTTTTTCGTTCTCCGTTTATTGTTGTCGGTGCAACGGTTATGGCGTTTTTTATTGATGTTAAATGTGCGTTGATATTTGTTGTTGCCGTATTGTTCCTTTCTGTTGTGGTATTCGGAATAACCGCCTACACTGTTCCCAAGCATAAGGATGTTCAAAGTCATCTTGATTCTGTAACACTTATTACAAGAGAAAATCTTGAGGGTGCAAGAGTTATAAGGGCATTTACAAATGAGGAAAATGAAATTGCCGAGTTTAAAAACAGAAATACAGCTCTCTCAAATTTGCAAAAGGGAGTAGGCAAAATTTCCGCTCTTTTAAATCCCCTTACTTATGTTATTATCAATATTGCAATAGTTGTTCTTATATATTCCGGAGCAATTAGAGTAAATATCGGCGATCTTACCCAGGGCGAGGTTGTTGCTTTGTATAATTATATGAGCCAGATACTTGTGGAGCTGATTAAGCTTGCAACGTTCATTGTCACTGTTACAAAGTCCTTTGCCTGTGCTGACAGAATCAGTGCTGTTTTTGATATGGAAAGCACGCTTGAACATAATAATTCAAACGGTAAAACATCAAACAGCTTTGTTGAATTTGAAAATGTATCGCTGAAATATCAATCTGCAAGTGCAGAGTCACTCTGTAATATCAGCTTTAAAGCCGAGAAGGGTGAAATAATAGGAATTATAGGCGGTACAGGTTCGGGTAAATCAAGTCTTGTATCTCTTATACCGCATTTTTACGATGCAACAAAGGGCACGGTCTATGTCGGCGGTAAGGATGTTAAATCATATGACGATGATGAGCTCAGACTGAAATGCGGATATGTTCAACAGAGAGCTGTGCTGTTTAAGGGTACTGTCAGAGATAATATGAAATGGGGATTAAAAACTGTAAGCGACGAGGAAATAATTACCGCTTTAAAAAATGCCCAAGTCTATGAGACAATTTTGGAAAAAGGCAGACTTGATTATTATATTGAGCAAAATGGCGCCAATCTTTCCGGCGGACAAAAACAGCGTCTTTCGATTGCGAGAGCGCTTGTAAGAAAGCCGGAAATACTTATTCTCGATGATTCTTCGTCAGCACTTGATTTCGCAACGGAGGCAAGGCTTCGTGATGTAATATATTCTCTTGATTATAAGCCGACGGTATTCATTGTTTCTCAGCGTGCGTCGTCGGTTATGAGTGCAGATAAAATAATTGTTCTTGAAGACGGTGAATGTGCGGGGTTTGGTACGCACGAGGAGCTTCTTACCGATTGTACGGTTTATCAGGAAATTTACTATTCGCAATTTTCGGAGGAAAAGGCTGATGGACAGTAAAAATACATTGAAAAAAGTCTTTTCGTATATTGGAAAGTATAAATATTTTCTTTTGCTTTCTCTTCTGCTTGCTGCCGTCAGCGTTGCGCTTACGCTCTATGCACCGATACTTGTGGGTAAAGCCATTGACTGCATTGTCGATTTCCGGAATGTTGATTTTGAAAGTATTGCTTCAATTCTCATTAAAATTGCTGTAATTGTCTGTATTACGGGAATTATTCAGTGGCTTATGAACATCTGTAATAATAAGATTTCATATAATGTATCAAGAGATTTGAGGGAAAAAGCGTTTGAAAAAATACAAATATTACCCTGTTCTTATTTGGATTCCCATTCAAACGGTGATATAGTCAGCAGAGTTATCAGTGATGTTGACCAGCTTTCCGACGGACTTCTTATGGGATTTACACAACTTTTTACCGGAGTTATCACAATAATCGGAACTCTCGCATTTATGTTCTCGGTTAATGTTTGGATAACTCTTGTGGTTGTATTTGTTACTCCGCTGTCTTTCTTTATAGCAGGTTTTGTTGCGAAAAAAACATACAAGATGTTTTCGCTCCAATCATCCGCTAGAGGCGAGCAGACAGCTTTTATCGATGAAATGATTTCCAATCAAAAGGTGGCAGATGCGTACTCAATGGACGGTGAAAATCTCAAGCGATTTGACGAGATAAACGACCGTCTTGCAGATTCCTCGCTGAAAGCTACATTTTATTCTTCAATTACAAACCCGGCAACAAGATTCGTAAACAGTATAGCTTATGCCGGAGTTGCACTTTTCGGCGCTTTGCTTGCGGTGCGGGGAGATGCCGGGATAACCATCGGCGTTCTTTCGTGTTTCTTGTCATATGCCAATCAGTATACAAAACCCTTCAATGAGATAAGTTCGGTTATTACAGAGCTTCAAAATGCTCTTGCCTGTGCTTCTCGAATTTTAAAGTTGATTGAAGAGGAACCGGTAACGCCGGATTCTCCCGATGCTGTCGAGCTTGAACGGGCGAGCGGAGATATTCAGATAAATTCCCTTAAATTTTCATACACTCCCGAAAAGGAGCTTATAAAAGATCTTAATCTCAGCGTGAGAAAGGGAATGACCGTTGCAATTGTCGGGTCGACAGGCTGCGGCAAAACAACGATTATAAATCTTCTTATGCGCTTTTACGATGCAAACTCGGGTAAAATTTCCGTTGACGGTATTAATATTCTTGATATTACAAGGAAATCACTTCGTCAAAATTTCGGTATGGTATTGCAGGATACTTGGCTTAAAAGCTCAAGTATTGCCGATAATATTCGTCTCGGTAATCCAGACGCAACCGATGAAGAAGTTATTGCCGCCGCAAAAAAAGCGCACTCTCACTCCTTTATCAAACGATTACCCGACGGATATGATACTGTGATAGGTGAGGACGGCGGCTCTCTTTCGCAGGGACAGAAGCAACTTTTATGTATTACCAGACTTATGCTTTCACCGCCGCCAATACTCATTCTTGACGAGGCTACTTCTTTGATTGATACAAGAACGGAAATTAAGATTCAACAGGCTTTTGCAACGCTTATGAAAGGACGAACTGCCTTTATAGTGGCTCACAGATTGTCCACAATAAAAAATGCCGATATTATTCTTGTAATGAAAGACGGCGATATTATCGAACAGGGGAATCACGAGGAATTATTTGCTGAAAAAGGACTTTATTATAACTTGTACAATTCTCAGTTTCCTAATGTTCATACAGCTGATTTGAACTAATTAATTGGCGGATTTTACAAAATTACAGCGGTCGGTAACACAGATAAATGTTACCGACCGCTTTTTACACATTAAATATTATTTTTTCTTAACTCGCAGAGCCGGGAGAATTACCGGCGGTTCTTCACCTGCATTGGTCATCTGTTTTATAAGAAGATATTTCAGCTCCTGTCTTACATTTGCGTATCTGTGGTCTTTGATTAGATTATTTTTTTCGCATGGGTCTAATTTTAAATCATACAGGTATTCCTCAAAATACGGTTTTGCCGTGCTGTGTATATAGCCTGTAGGCGCAAGGTCGCCGACGGAGTATTTGAATCTTTCGGTTCTTATTGCACGGGAACAGGAGGCTTCGCTTACTTGAATAAATACGCAGTCTCTCTTTTTGTCGGGAGCGTTTATCTGCTGAGTAAGGTCAACTCCCATATAGCTTTTCGGTATTGGTATTCCTGCAAGGGAAAGAAGCGTCGGCGGCATATCAATAAGCGACGATAACCTTGTTTCCGTTTTACCGCCATCAAATCCTCCGCCTTTTATTATAAGCGGCGTATGGGTTGAGCTTTCGTGACAGCTTCGTTTATATTCCAAATTTCTTGTTTTAAAATGACAGCCGTGATCGGATGTATAAATTATTATTGTGTCGTCATACAAATTAAGTTCTTTGAGCTTGTCAACAAGCCTGCCTACATTGTAATCAAGTCTGTTAATTGCCGAAATATAATCGGGGAGCATCTCGTTATAATCGCCCTTAAACGGTGTTAAATCGTCGGGGATAGGGTAGTCTTTGTATTTTTCAACAGTTTCCTTGTAACCCTCAAAGCAATGTCTGTCATTTTGGTGATGCGGTTCAAGCTGACTCACAAACATAAAAAACGGCTTATCTTTATTCCTGTTTTTTTCAAGATATTCAAGAGTATAGTCGTTTATACAATCCGCTCGATACCCTTTAAAATAAAGCTTGTTGCCGTCTGTGTCAAAGATATATCCGTTATATCCGTGCGATGTAAACTCAAGCACATCGGCGCCTCTCCAATATTGATATTCGCCTTGCTTATTTTTGGGAACGGCTTTGCTTTCACAGTGCAGACCTATTCCCGGCAGTCTGTTTGAGGCTAAATGCCACTTGCCGATATATGCGGTTTCATATCCTGCTTCGTTAAAATAGTGAGCAAGCGGAGTTATATCGTCGGGTAGCGGTATTCCGTTGTAGCAGCATCCGTTTTGTGTTGCATATACTCCGGTTTGCAGGCAAGCTCTTGCAGGGCCGCAGACAGGCTGGCAGGTAAAATTGTTTTCAAATTTTACTCCCTCTTTTGCAAGCGAGCATAGATTGGGTGTAACTTCTTCGTTTACTGTGTCCCATCTTTGCTGATCGGAAAAATAAAAAATAATATTTTTTTGCTTCATAGTTTAGTATACTCCTTGTAAAGTTCGGTAATTTCCGTATCTTATACCAAAAAACCGACTACCGCATTGTATATGTTTATTATCCCGACTAAGCCTAAAACAACCGAAAAAACGGTTGTTATAAATTTATTTGACAGCTTTTTGTTCAGCCTTGAACCGATAAGCCCTCCGGCAACCGCAACAATTACGCAGGCGATTATTACGGGCAGATATTCCTTATAAGGTTCAAACCTGTTATCAATAAATATAGTTATCAGCTGCGTCAATCTGCTGCAAAAAATTATTGCTACTGAGTAGACCGCACTTTCCTTAACATTAAAGGAAAACAGGAGAACGAGAAATGCAGTGTTAATAGGCCCGCCGCCGATTCCGAGAAAAACGCTGATAAGACTGAGAACAAGTCCCGTTGCAATAATAGCGAAGCTGTTTGTAATTTTCAGCGATTTAATATTCTTTTGGTTTACATAAATTATAACGAAAATTATAAATGCAATTATTATAACAGCTTGAACGCCCTTTACAGTACCAGAATTAAACCGCTCAAGCGCAGAGTAAAATATTTTATTGCCTATAACTCCGCCTATTGCTCCGCCGAGGGATACAAGCCCTGCTGTTTTTTTATTTACTTCGGTTTTTGTTATTATATGTTCGGTGAGCGAGCTTATACTCATTGCAAGCATTGCACAAGTGGAAATGAAACCGACAACCTCAACCGAATGATAGCCGATAAAATCAAGTAAAGGTTTAATGATAATTCCTCCGCCTATTCCCACAAGCGCACCGAGCGTACAGGCAATGAAGATTATTATACTGTAAACAACAATTATCACCATTTTTGTCTCCGTTAGTTTTTCATCATAATAATGTTACTTTGTTTTTTCAACTGCATAAAAATTTGATTCCCATGCAGGTATATATTTGCTGTGGCGGAAGTAGAGTTTGTAGTTATCGTTTAGCTCATATATTTTCTTGCCAAGAGCAAACATATCTTCATTTCTGTGATAAGCGCATATATAAAGCTTTGGATGATATTTTTTAATAATTTTTTCCGCTCCGTTCAGAGCTTTCATTTCTGCTCCCTCAATATCCATTTTAATCATAGTTACGGGGAAGTCGATGATTGAATCAATATCCGTCACTTCCACAGGTATTCCGCCGGCGGAAAGGTGCGAGTTTCTGTTAGATGAACTTTCAAGGTAAAGGGTTTCACGCTTATTCCAAGCACCCATATTAAGTGCTGTGATATTATCCATACCCTGCGTGTTTTTAATTAATTTATTGAAATTCTTTTTATCCGGCTCAAGCGCCGTTATCCTGTTGTATTTACCCTTTGTGAAAGATGTAAATTCTGCAATCGTGTCTCCGTTATATGCACCGAGGTCTACAATTGCCTCGTTGTCGGTAAGTTTGAGTATATCACGATAAATAGTGTCTTTATCGCAAAATGACGAAAACAGATACGATATTTTACCGCTTATTTTAAAATTGAGTATATTTTTATACACTCTCCGGCTTTCGTCGTCGGCAAGACGGTTGAATACAAAATCAAAGTCCTTTTCATTTTTCTCAACATATTCACGAGTGAAAAGTCCTCCGCCGGCAACGGGAATGTCGGGAGCGAAAACACTGTGTTTACCGTCGATGCTTTTGATTTTTTCAAGCATATTATCAAGATGTGTTGCAAAGGCTAATACTACATTGAAATCGTCATATTTTTGGCAAATATCAGAGTAGGTAAGTACCTTTCGCCCTAAAAAGCTGTGACCTCTTACAAATTCGTCGCTTGCAAAAATGTCACTTACTTCAATGCCGTAATCGGTAAGTATGCTTATTATTTTTTCAGACGCATTGCCCATTCCGTATATAACAACGGGCTTTCCGTCTTTTTTAAAAAAATCCCAAACATTATTTTCGTTTATGTATTCAAGCATACTTAGCTACCTCTCCGAGAAAAGCTCGGGAAACCGCATTTGATTATATTTTGCGAATACGGTTGGTAAACTGAACCATTCTCCATTATACATCTTACTAAAGTGAATTAAAAGTCTTTACAAACATTTATTTTTATTATATAATATTTTTAATATTTTGATTAATATTTTAAGAGGAATGTCGCTTGAGAGGAATGTCGCTTGATTTAAAAAATATCAATAAAACATTCCCTGTATCGGAGGTAATTGCCTTTATGGGCGGTGGACTGCTGAAACTATTTAAAAAAGAAAGCTCCACGGAAGAAGAGATTAAACAGCTTGTCGAGGGTGATGAACAGGTAGGCGAGCTGGAAAAAAATCAAAGGGATATGATTAATAATATCTTTGAGTTTGACGATTTGAACGCCGGAGATATTATGACCCACAGAACGGATATCGACGCTGTTGAAATTGACGGTTCGATAGAAGACGCCGTTAATGTTGCAATTGAACACGGCAGGTCGAGAATACCGGTTTTTAAAGAAAATCTTGACGATATTTGCGGAATAATTTATGCAAAGGATTTGCTCAAATTTGTCGGAACAAAAATTTCCGCCGATGAAAAGCTTACCGATTATGTTCGCAAACCGCTTTTTGTCCCCGAAACTCTTCCTTGCGGGAAGTTGTTTGCCGAAATGACGGAGACAAGAATTATGCTTGCCGTAGTTGTTGATGAGTACGGCGGTACGGCGGGTCTTGTTACAATGGAGGATGTGCTTGAAAGTATTGTCGGTAATATTCGTGACGAATACGATACGGAAGAAAAAGAAAATATAACCAAAATAGACGATACCACTTTCACATTTGACGGCGTAACCGATATTGACGAGGCGGAAAAAGTCCTTAATATTGAGTTTCCCGAGGGGGATTACGATACTCTTGCAGGATTTATTATCAATATGCTCAGTTTTCTCCCCACAGGCAATAATGCCGAAAATGAAAGCGTTACTTATAAAAACCTTACTTTTACCGTTTTGAAAGTAAGTGAACGAAGAATAGAAAAAATTAAAGTACAGAGGAATAATGGCTGAACAAATAATAGAATTTGACGATGTTGAACAGGCGGCGAGCCTTTTCGGCAGCTTTGATGAAAATATAAAGCTTATTGAGCGTGAATACGGAGTTTCGATAATTTCAAGAGATTCAAAATTAAAGGTTGTCGGCGATGAGGAAAGCGTTTCAAAAACGATAAGAGCATTAAATTCACTCTTGGTTTTAATCGGAAAAGGCGAGGTTCTTTCGGATCAAAATGTCAGATATGTTATATCGCTTGTAAACGAGGGCAACGAGGATAAGCTCAACACAATGTCCTCAGATACAATTTGTATAACATCCAAAGGCAGACCTGTTAAACCTAAAACTCTCGGTCAAAAAAAGTATTGTGAAGCTGTGCAGAATAATACCATAACATTCGGAGTTGGCCCTGCCGGAACAGGCAAAACTTATCTCGCTGTTGCAATGGCGGTTACGGCATTCAGAGCAAAGCAGGTTAGCAGGATTATTCTTGCCCGTCCTGCGGTCGAGGCAGGGGAAAAATTAGGCTTTCTCCCGGGTGATTTGCAAAGTAAGGTTGACCCTTATCTCCGTCCGCTTTACGACGCTATGTTTGAAATGCTCGGAAGCGAAAATTTTCAGCGTTTTCAGGAAAGAGGAGCAGTAGAAGTCGCTCCGCTTGCATATATGAGGGGCAGAACTCTTAACGACAGCTTCATAATTCTTGATGAGGCGCAGAATACGACTCCGGAACAAATGAAGATGTTTTTAACCAGACTCGGTTTTCGTTCAAAAATGGTGATTACCGGCGACGCCACTCAGATTGATTTACCTGACGGTAAAAAATCAGGGCTTAAAAAAGTAATGTATATCCTCAGAGATATTGATGATATTGCTATATGTAAATTTAATCAGAAGGATGTAGTAAGGCATAAACTTGTCCAGGATATAGTCAACGCATACCAAAGATATGAAGATGAAAGGAAGAAGTAATGGAAACTGTAAAAGTTATTATATCAAACGACCAAAAAGCAGTAAAAATCCCCACGGGCATTAGACTTCTCATCAGAAGATGCTGCCATGCAGTTCTTGAGCTTGAGGGCTTTGAAGGCTCGGCGGAAGTCAGCGTCAGATTTGTTGATAATGAGCAGATAAAAGAGCTTAACCGTCAATACAGAAACATTGACAGAGAAACCGATGTTCTTTCCTTCCCTCTTGGAGAAAACGGTGAATATGATATAAATCACGATACAGGAGCAAAAATTCTCGGCGATATTGTTATTTCCGTACCCAAAGCTTTTGGGCAGTCAAAGATGTATAATCACACTCTTCAGCGTGAAATCGGATTTCTTACCGTACATTCAATGCTTCATCTTCTCGGATATGACCACGAAAAGGGCGGTCTTGAAGAAGTACATATGAGAGAAAAAGAAGAAACCATCCTTACGCAAGTCGGACTTAAAAGGGATAACAGCTATTATATGGGTGACGAATGATGAGTAAAACCGCTTTTACGGCAATTGTGGGTAAGCCGAATGTCGGCAAATCCTCGCTTTTAAACAAAATGTTAGGGCAGAAAATTGCGATAGTTTCCGCAAAACCTCAGACGACAAGAACAAGAATTACAGGCGTTCTTACAAAGGGTGATGTGCAGCTTGTGTTTACGGATACTCCCGGACTTCATAAGGCGCACAATAAGCTCGGAGAGAAAATGAACGAAGCTGTCGGTGACACCGTCGGAGGCGTTGATGTTTGCCTTTTTATAACAGAACCGAGAGGCGAGCTTAATCAGCAGGAGCTTGACCTTATAAATATGTTTAAAA
>JAJQGZ010000153.1:10557-11317 GCA_021200075.1 Clostridiales bacterium
TTTAAAAAGCAGAATATACCGGTTATACTTGCAATTAACAAGATTGATACTCTTACAAACAGAGAAGAGCTTTTAAAGAGGATTGTTTGTCTCAATTCCTTTTATGATTTTACTGCGGTTGTCCCTGTCAGTGCCGTAAGCGGCACTAATGTGGACGAGCTTGTGGACGAGCTTGAAAAGCTTGCCTTTGAATCTCCCCATTATTTTCCTGACGATGCATTGACAGACCAGCCCGAGAGGGTGCTTGCTGCGGAGATGATTAGGGAAAAAATACTTCGCCTTACGAATGAAGAAGTACCACACGGTATTGCCGTAGCCGTTGAGAAAATGTGCGAACGGGACGATGACACAAAGGATATTCTTGATATTGAAGCTGTAATTTACTGTGAAAGAGAAAGCCATAAGGGTATAATTATAGGCAAAAACGGCTCAATGATAAAAAAAATTTCCGCTTATGCCAGGCAGGATCTTGAAAACTTTTTTCAGATTCATATTAATCTTTATTGCAGAGTTAAGGTTAAAGAGGACTGGCGCAACAGGGAAGGGCTTATTCATAATTTCGGTCTTGACTGATAATTTTTAAATATTTGTTTTCTTAAACTACCATTGAATTATCAAATTATATTTTTCACTGTAGGATAAAATAAGAAAGAAGTTCGGCAGACAATTTTGTTGCCGTCGCTCTTTCAAATTTTTTCGGCGGTGATTTTATGATTAATGATGAATGGCTCAGCTTTCTTCAAAGCAGAAGCATATATGA
>JAJQGZ010000002.1 GCA_021200075.1 Clostridiales bacterium
CCACACACCCCACAGGGCGGCTTGCCGACAGATCAGCAGTTGATTTTATATTCTTGTTTATTGATTTGTACGGGGCAGTCGATAACCCTGTTGCCGTCTATATTAACGGGTATTTTCTCGGGTGTAAGCTCCGCCTTGCCCATATCAACGGTGACTGAGGAAACCTTTGAATTTCTCGTAAAGAGGGAAAGGGTTTTTATTCCCGATGCGGTTTCAATCTTTATTTCATCTTTCTTTACAATATCGTTGTCGTAAAGGAATTTGCCCACGCATCTGATTGAATTGCCTGCCATTTTCCCCTCTGAACCGTCGATGTTGAATATTCTCATTTTAACGTCGGCAATATCGCTGTCTTCGATAAGCACAATACCGTCTCCGCCTATTCCTCTGTGTCTGTCGGAAAATTCAATTGCAAAGCTTTCCGGGCAGGTAATTATACCGCAACGGTTGTTGAAGAAAATGTAGTCGTCGCCGGTACCCTCCATTTTTGAAAATTTCAGGATACCCTTTTCCTTACGCATACAATTTATGTCAACAAGCTCAGTGCTGGCTTGATTATAGCGTGAAGCGATAATATCCGCAAGAGCGTTGGCAGTGTCAAGCGATGTTATCGTGGCAATGCCGAGCTGGTTTGCCCTGTTGTGGAGCTTGATATAATCGGCAATGGATTTTTTGTCGCTCTTGCCGGTGTATACGATATAGTCGAGCTTGCCCGATTCCACAAGCTGCATAATAGAGTCGTCTTCACGCAGTTTATTAACCACGCCTACCTCTATGCCGAGGTTTTCAATGGCCTTTGCGGTTTCGGGAGTTGCCCATATTTTTGCGCCGAGGTCGTCAAGCTTTTTGGCAAGATTTACAATTTCAAATCTGTCCTGCCTTGTGACGGTTATCAGCACTCCGTGTTCGTCGTTGCGCTGAAAATCCGTTTTAAACCCTGCGGATACAAGACCCTTGAACAAAGCCTCTTTGAGATTTTTGCCAACTCCGAGTACCTCGCCCGTAGATTTCATTTCGGGGCCGAGCTTGGAATTGACATCGTTTAATTTTTCAAAGCTGAATACGGGTACTTTAACCGCATAATACGGCGGCGTTGAATAAAGTCCCGTGCCGTAGCCGAGGTTTGTAAGCTTCTCTCCGACCATTATTTTGGTAGCAAGCTCAACCATAGGCACGCCGGTAACCTTGCTGATGTACGGAATTGTTCTTGACGCTCTGGGATTTACCTCTATTACATAAAGCTCGTTTTGGCAAATCAGATACTGGATATTGACAAGACCTTTGGTCTTGAGCGAGAGTGCAAGCTTTACGGATATGTCGCATATTTTTTCAAGCATCATATCGTTGAGATTATACGGCGGATAAACGGCGATTGAATCGCCCGAATGTACGCCGGCTCTTTCAATATGCTCCATAATGCCCGGGATAAGCACATTTTCGCCGTCGGATATGCAGTCAACTTCAAGCTCCGTTCCCATCATATACTTGTCAACAAGCACGGGATTTTCAATACCCTGAGCAAGGATGATTTCCATATATTGTTCAACATCATCGTCCGTATATGCGATTGTCATGTTCTGTCCGCCGATAACATATGACGGACGGAGAAGAACAGGGTATTCAAGCCTTTTTGCCGCCGCAAGAGCCCACTCGAGCGTCATAACGCTTTCGCCCTTGGGTCTGAATATGTTGAACTCTTCAAGCAATTTGTCAAAGCGTTCCCTGTCCTCGGCAACATCAATTGATTCTGCACTTGTTCCGAGTATGGTAATGCCGTTTTCGTCAAGAAATTTTGTCAGCTTTATAGCGGTCTGACCGCCGAATGCAACAACAACGCCTATCGGGTTTTCCGCCTTGATGACATTCATAACATCTTCGTTTGTCAGCGGTTCAAAATAAAGGCGGTCGCCGGTGTCAAAGTCGGTTGATACCGTTTCCGGATTATTGTTAATCAGTATTACCTCGTAGCCGAGCTCCTTGAGCGTCCATACGCAGTGAACGGAGGAATAGTCAAATTCAATACCCTGACCGATTCTTATCGAGCCCGAACCGAGAACGATTATTTTTTCCCTGCCGGATTGGCTGAGAGATCTCGCCTCGCAATGCTCGTCATATGTTGAATAGAAATACGGCGTTTGAGCGGAAAATTCGGCGGCGCAGGTGTCAACCATTTTGTATACGCAGTTGCGGTGATAGGCAAGGCTTTCTCCGCTTATTTTTTCAAGCGCCTTATCGGTGTAGCCGAGCTTTTTGCCCCTGATATACTGTTCGTTTGAGAGTACGCTGCCCTGAATTTCATTTTCATATTCGGCAAGGTTTAAAAGCTTTGCAAGGAACCATTCGTCAATCATCGTGATTTCATGGATTTCCTCGATTGAAATTCCGCTTTTAAGCGCTTTGAATACGGTGAAAAGCCTCATATCGTCCTGGTCGTGGAGCTTTTTGCGTATATCTGTATTGTCAAGCGATTTGCTGTTGAGAGTATCAAGCCCTATTTCGGCGCCTCTCACGGCTTTCATAACTGCCATTTCAAAGCTCGGAGCAATGCTCATAACTTCGCCCGTGGCTTTCATCTGAGTGCCGAGCTTGCGTGATGCGTTTACAAATTTATCAAAGGGCCATTTCGGCAGTTTAACTACAACGTAGTCGAGCGTCGGCTCAAAGCATGCGCAGGTCTTGCCGGTAATATCGTTCTTAATTTCGTCAAGAGTATAGCCGAGGGCGACTTTTGTAGTCACCTTGGCTATCGGGTATCCTGTCGCCTTTGATGCAAGAGCGGACGAACGGGAAACTCTCGGGTTTACTTCTATAACAGAGTATTCAAAGCTTTCGGGATTCAGCGCAAACTGACAGTTGCAGCCGCCCTCAATGCCAAGCTCCGTAATAATATCGAGCGACGCCGAACGGAGCATTTGATATTCCTTATCCGCAAGCGTTACAGCCGGAGCGATTACTATACTGTCGCCTGTATGTACTCCGACCGGATCGAAGTTTTCCATTGAACAAACGGCGATAACATTCCCAACGCTGTCTCGCATAACTTCAAATTCAATTTCTTTCCACCCGGCTATGTACCTCTCAACCAAAACCTGAGTAATGGGGGAGAGCATAAGTCCGTTTTTGGCTATTATTTCAAGCTCGTGTTCATCGTTGGCAACACCGCCTCCGGCTCCGCCGAGGGTGAATGCCGGGCGGATAATTACCGGATAACCGATTTGAGCCGCAATTTCCTTTGCGTGTTCAACGGTGTATGCAATATCGCTTGGAACAACAGGCTGACCGATTTTAACCATAGTGTCACGGAAAAGTTGCCTGTCTTCCGCCTTGTCAATCGCTTCTGCGTTTGTACCGAGCAGGGTAACTCCCATTTTGTCAAGCCAGCCGTCCTTGGCAAGCTGCATACCGATTGTAAGACCCGTTTGCCCTCCGAGACCGCAGAGGATTGAATCGAGTCTTTCTTTTTCAATTATACGCTTAACGGTTTCCTCCGTCAGCGGTTCAAGGTAGATGTGGTCGGCGAGTGCCTTGTCGGTCATTATTGTTGCCGGGTTTGAATTTACCAGCACAACCTCTATGCCCTCGTCCTTGAGTACACGGCACGCCTGTGCGCCGGCATAGTCAAATTCTGCGGCTTGCCCTATAACAATGGGACCGGAGCCTATCATAAGCACCTTTTTTATGTTCTTATTAAAAGGCATTATTTGTTACCTCCCATCATATCAATAAATCTGTCAAAAATAAATCTTGTGTCAAGCGGGCCGGAACACGCTTCCGGGTGGAACTGAACGGAAAATGCCATTTTATCCTCGTAATCCGCACCTTCGCAGGTTTGGTCGTTTGCGTTGATAAAGCTTACCTTTCCGCCGACTTCCTCAACTGATTCGTCAATAACCGCATATCCGTGGTTTTGTGAAGAGATAAAGGTTCGTCCGGTTTTAAGCTCCTTAACAGGCTGATTAACGCCCCTGTGACCGTATTTGAGCTTGGTGGTCTTTGCACCCTGACTGAGCGCAAGGAGCTGGTGACCCAGGCATATTGCAAATATCGGCTTTTTGCCGACAAGCTTTTTAAGCTCGCTTATAGCTTCGGTATTTTCTTCAGGATCTCCGGGGCCGTTTGAAAGCATAATTCCGTCCGGGTTGAGGGCGAGAATATCCTCCGCTTTTGTATCATACGGAACTATTGCCACATTGCAGCCACGCTTGTTAAGCTCTCTTACTATATTTCGCTTGGTTCCGTAATCAATCAGCACAACATTGTATTTATGCTCGTGCGATGCGCTCATTGACGGCCTTGCACAGGAAACGCTTTTTACGGCATCGGTTACGGAATAAGCCTTGATTGCTTCCAAATCCGCTTTGCGTGGATCGTCGGTAATCATTGCGTTCATAACGCCCGATTCTCTGATTATTTTTGTTATCTGCCTGGTGTCAACATCGTACACCCCGGGGATATTGTTCTTTTTGAGGTATTCGTCAAGCGTTTGATCGTATCTGAAATTTGACGGATTGTCGCAGGGTTCGCGGACTATATATGCCGAAACTGCCGAGCGAGTGCTTTCCACATCTTCGTTTATAAAGCCGTAATTTCCTATAAGCGGAAATGTTTGCATAACTATCTGCCCGTAATAGCTCGGGTCGGTCAGCGTTTCAATATAACCGCACATACCGGTGGCAAATACAAGCTCGCCGATAACATCGCTTTCGGCTCCGAAGCGTTTGCCCTCAAAAATATCGCCGTTTGCAAGGCAAATGTAGATTTTATCGTCTTTCATAAATATCCTTTTACCCTAATTCAGATAATACCGCACAAAGCTGTGCGGTATTATTTTCGTTACTTTATTATCCTAATAAATTTACAAGCACTGCCTTTTGAGCGTGGAGTCTGTTCTCCGCCTCGTCGAAAATTTCATCTGCGTGATTTTCAAAAACTTCGGCGGTGATTTCCTCACCTCTGTGAGCAGGCAAACAGTGAAGCACCATAGCGTCTTTATCGGCAATGGAAAGTACATCGTCGTTAATTTGATAATCGGCGAACACCTTTTCTCTCTGCACCTTTTCGTCCTCCTGTCCCATTGACGCCCAAACATCGGTGTAAAGCACATCTGCGTCCTTGGCACATTCTGCAATATTGTCGCTGCAAGTGAAATCGCCGTTTTCCTTTGCCCATTTCATAATCTCGCTGTCGGGTTCGTATCCGGCAGGGCAGGCGACTGCACAGCTCATACCCATTTTGACTGCGCCTACTATAAGGCTGTTTGCCATATTGTTTCCGTCGCCGATGAAGCAGAGCCTTAAGGAATCAAAGCTTTTCTTGTATTCCCTGATTGTCATAAGGTCGGCAAGCACCTGGCACGGATGGCAATAATCGGTAAGACCGTTTATAATCGGTATGCTGCCGTAAAGCGCAAGGTCTTCCACCTCTTTTTGCTCAAAGGTTCTTATCATAATTCCGTCAAGATAACGGGAAAGAACTCTTGCGGTATCCTGCACCGGCTCGCCCCTGCCTATCTGCAAATCCCTGTTTGACAGGAATAATGCCTGACCTCCGAGCTGGTACATACCGGTTTCAAAGCTTACTCTTGTCCTGGTAGAGCTTTTTTGAAAAATCATACCGAGGGTTTTGCCCTCAAGATGATGGTGCTTTATACCGTGCTTCAGCTCGTATTTGAGCTGGTCGGCAAGATTTAATATGTCCAAAATATCGTGTTGGGACAAATCCTGTAATTTTAGTAAGTGCTTCATTTTGCTGTCCTTTTGTTTTGCTGATTATTCGTCTTCGGTTTCTTCCTCGGCTTTGGCTTCTTCCTCAACTTCGGATTCTTCCTCAACTTCGGATTCCTCTACCTCTGCTTCGATGATTTCCTCGTCCTCGTCGGGTTCGTTTTCTTTTGTTTCAAGAGCTTCTTTTTGCAGTTCTATCTCTGTTTTCATTCCGACAATATCATCGGAATCTATCAAGGAAAATCCTTCTTCTTCATCTTCAATTTCCTTGCTTCCGAGAACTTCCTTGAGTATTTTCAAACCGCCGAACAATTCGTTTTCACGGATATTATAAGGCGGAAGCAGTCTGATTTTATCATTTGCGGTAAGTACAAGAAGACCCTTTTTAAAGCATTGGTTTGCAACAACCTGCGGGTCTTTTTCGGTCTTAATGCCTATCATAAGGCCCATACCGTTTACGGATTCTATTCCGTCAACATATGACAGATAGTTCATAATGGTTTTGCCCTTTGATTCTATTGTGCGCAGATAGTTGTCGTCAAGTCTTGCAACAACCGAGCAGGCACCTGCCGCACAAACCGGATTACCGCCGAATGTAGAACCGTGGGAACCGTGGTTGACGATATTCTCCGTCTTTTTGCCGAAGAGGGCAGCGCCTATCGGCAGACCGTTGCCGAGTCCCTTCGCTGTGGTGACAATATCCGGTTCAACATCGTAATACTCGTAGCAGAAAAATTTGCCGGTTCTTCCTATACCGGTCTGCACTTCGTCCACAACCATAAGAATATCTCTTTTCTTACAGATGTCCGCAATTGCTTTTACAAATTCATAGTTGAGCGTTACCAATCCGCCCTCGCCCTGTATGCACTCAAACATAATTGCGCATACATCCTTTTGCACCATTTTGTACAAAGCGGTGATGTCGTTTGCGGGGCAGTATCTGAATCCGGGTGTGTATGTTTCAAAATCAGCCGGGTGGAAAATATCCTGACCTGTTGCCGAAAGGGTGTTAATCGTCCTGCCGTGGAAAGAGTTATTGAGGGTTATTATGGTATTTCTTCCGGGGCCGTATTTTTTGTACGAATATTTCCTTGCAAATTTAATTGCACATTCGTTTGCTTCTGCTCCGCTGTTGGAGAAGAATACTTTTTTCATCACGCCGTCTGTTCTTTCGCAAAGTAATTTTGCAAGCTTTGCGCCCGGCTCTGTGTAATAAAGGTTGCTTGTATGCTGAATCAGCCTTAACTGCTTGATAACTTCATTTTGCCACAACGGGTCGCAGGCGCCGAATGAGTTTACGCCGATACCCGATGTGAAGTCGATATAGCTTCTTCCGCTCACGGATTCAAATGTGGCGACATTTCCGCTCTTTACAACAAGACCGTAACGGTTATAAGCATGGGCAATATACTTTGTGTCCGTGTTCTTTATATTATCCAAAGGCTTTATTTTTTCAATATAATTCTTGCCGACCCTCGGAGTTTTTACTACATATGTATTAATTTCCTCGGGCAGGATACGGTCGCTCGGCGCAAGGCTCATATCCTCTATAGCCGGCACACCGGGTTCTCCGTGCTTGCCCGCTTTGCGATGCACACGGTTTTTGCGGTTCTTCTTGCTGTTTTTCGGTATAGAAGAACTCTGTGCGGTATTGCTTTGTTCTTTATCCTGATTTGTTGTGTTTTCGGTTATGTTGTTATCCTTTTCCACTTTTCTTATATCCCTCTTATTATCTGCTTCTGAACATTGTTCCCATACCCTCATCTGTGAGTAGCTCCATAAGGATTGAATGGGGAACTCGTCCGTCTATGATAAATGCTTTTTTTACTCCCTCTCTAAGTGCCTGGGTCATTGAATCTATCTTTGGTATCATACCTCCGCTGATTATTCCCTCGGCTATAAGCGCCGGAGTGTCCGATATATAAACTCTGTGAATGAGAGTTGAGTCGTCGTTCTTGTCCCTGAGCAGACCTGCAATGTCCGTCATTGAAACAAGTGATTCCGCACCGAGCGCTCCCGCAACTGCGGCCGCCGCCGTATCGGCATTTATGTTGTAGCAATTTCCGCTTTCGTCATATCCTATTGTGGAAATAACCGGTATAAATCCGTGATTAAGCGCCTCGTCGATAATATCGGTGTTAATATCCGTAATTTTACCCACAAAGCCGTGCGTATCGTCAAGCGGCTTACATTTAAGCATATTGCCGTCCATACCGCAAAGTCCGATTGCGTGGCCGCCCATATTGCCTATTCTGCACACCAGGTCTTTGTTGACCTTGCCGGCAAGCACCATTTGCACAACATCAACCGTGTCCTTGTCCGTAACTCTCAAGCCGTCTGCAAACTTGCTTTCGATATTCATTTTATCTAAAGTTTTGTTTATTTCAGGCTCTCCGCCGTGGACAAGTACAACTCTTATGCCTACCGTAGTCAGAAGAACCACATCGTGCATAACCGCTTCCTTTAGCTCTTCGTTGATCATTGCATTGCCGCCGTATTTTATTACGACTATTTTTTTCCTGTACATTTGAATGTGCGGAAGTGCATGGGCGAGTATCTCCGCTTTTTGCGCATTGCTTATATCCATAACTGCTGCTCCCATTGAGCTTATCAAATTAAAGCTTGTACCGATTTAGGTTTGCAAGCCGTTACTCCCGTCAGGTTCTGTAATCGCCGTTGATTTTTACATAATCGTATGTCAAATCACAGCCCCAGGCGGTTGCGCTTTCCTCTCCTTGGTTAAGATTAATATCAATATAAATCTCATCCTCGGCAAGTACACGGGATGCTTCCTCCTCCGAAAAAGGAGTACCTATACCGCTCCTGCAAACGCATATAACGCCCGCTTTGCTTCTTAAATCAACATCAATTTTTTCAATATCAAACTGTGCGTCGGCATAACCTATGGCGCAGGCGATTCTTCCCCAGTTGGCGTCCTCGCCGAACATTGCCGCTTTGAATAAAGACGAGCATACAACGCTTTTGGCAACAGTTATTGCAGTGTCCTTGTCCGGTGCGCTTGAGCAGGTACATTCAAGCAGCTTGCTTGCGCCCTCGCCGTCCTTTGCGAGCATACGGGTAAGGTTTGTCATAACCTCGCACAGAGCCTGCTTGAATATTTCAAAATCCTCGCTCTCGTCTGCAATCTCGTCGCTTCCGGCAAGACCGTTAGCCATCAGGCTTACCATATCGTTAGTCGATGTATCGCCGTCGATAGACAGGCAGTTGTATGTCACCTTAACAATTTCACCGAGTGCCTTTTCCAGCATTTTTACGGAAACGGCACAGTCCGTTGTTATGAAATTGAGCGTGGTAGCCATATTCGGGTGAATCATTCCCGAACCCTTTGCCATACCGCCGACAGCGCATTCTTTACCTCCGATTTTAAATTTAACTGCATATTCCTTTTTCACCGTATCGGTTGTCATAATTGCCGTTGCCGCTTCAAGGTTTTTGCCGTAGTCAAGGTTTTTGACAAGCTCCGGCACGGCTTTTCTGATAGGCTCTATAGGGAGTGTCTGACCGATAACACCCGTAGAAGCAACGATTACTTGCTCCTGATTGATTCCCATTTCATTTGCGACGAGGGCGCACATTTCCTGCGCTTTTTCCTCGCTGTCAGCATTGCAGGTGTTTGCGTATTTTGAATTGGCAATTACCGCAAATGCTTTTGAACCGCTTTTTTCGAGGTTCTTTTTTGTTACGATTATCGGAGCGCCTTTTACCTTGTTCTGCGTATAAACCGCAGCGGTGTTGCACAAAGCGTCCGATGCAAAAAGGCAAATATCGTTTTTATGCTTTATGTCTTTGCCTGAATCCGCAGGGGATTTTTTCAGCCCGCAGTACATTCCGCTGGCTTTAAATCCCTTTGCGGCGCATATTCCGCCTTCTGTATATTCCATTTATTATTAATCTCCTATGTTAAGCCCTGTCTTTTCGTCAATCCCCATTGCGATATTCATACACTGTATCGCTGCGCCGGAAGCGCCTTTTCCGAGATTGTCAAATCTTGATGTAATAATAACTCTTTCGTCGTTGCCGTTAATTTCTATTTCCATATCGTCCCTGCCGGCAAAATTGTTCGAGCCGAGGAAACCCTGCGTATATCCGGGCTTTCTCACCTTTACTATATCGGTATCGGCATAGTGCTTTGCGTACATTTCGTATATGTCGGCAAGAGTATATTTTTCGTTCATAACGTCTGTATAAAGCTGAATGGCAACCGCCATTCCTCTCGGATAATCGCAGATGATAGGGGAGAAGCACGGCTTTTTTGCAAGTCCGCTTATAATCTGCATTTCCTTTAAATGCCTATGCTCCTGCGTCAGAGCGTAGAGCCTCGGAGAGTCAAGCTCCGCTTCTCGGTTATCATCCTCATATTGGGCGATTCCTTTATTGCCGGCGCCGGTGTAACCGCTCAGAGCGTGGCTTACGATATTGTAATCCCTGCTTATAAAATTATTTTGTATAAGCGGATAAACGATTGAAATAAACCCTCCTGCGTAACAGCCGGGTACTGCAATTCTGTTTGAATTTTCAATCGCCTTTCGATGATTTTTGCTCAGCTCCGGGAAGCCGTATGCCCAGCCGCTCTCCGTCCTGTGGGCGGTGGAAGCGTCTATGATTTTAACATTATCGTTTGTAACAAGCCCGACAGCCTCTCTCGCCGCCGCATCCGGCAGGCAGAGGAAAGCGATGTCGCTTGAATTTATCATTTTCCCTCTTTCCTCGGGGTCTTTGCGCTTTTGAGGGTCGATGAGCATAAGCTCAATATCTTTTCTGTCTTTAAATCTTTCGTAAATTTTAAGTCCGGTTGTGCCGTCCTTGCCGTCAATAAAAATTTTCTTCATTTTTATACATATATCCTGTAATGAACATTATTTCTTTATACATTTTTTATTTATTATACACACCCTTTTGATAATGTCAATACTTATTGCAAAAATATTATAAATATACATAAAAATGAATAAACATTCACCGATATACACTCGTTTATGTACTTTTATTCGTATACCAAATTAATTATATAATCTTTACCAAAACTCCACCCTCTGCAAAATCGGTGTTTCATTAGCCAAGCCTTGAAATCGCCTTACCTGCACTTACCACCGACTTACCTATGTCCTGATTTTTCATTTTTCATTTAATTACAACTAACTCTAAACTCCACCCTCCACACTCCTACAAAACGCTCTTGTTTTTTGTGCGTTGCTTTAAAATCTTAACCTCTATGCCCCTATATTCACTATACCCACAGTGTCCTATTTCGTCCCACTGTTTGCCAATGCTGAAATTTTCATCTATCCTGATATACGGAAAGCGGAATTGCCCAATCTCCGCCGTCCGTACAAAGTGTCCCGACTTTGAATATACCCGACTTTGAAACTTTGAATATAATTATATAATAG
>JAJQGZ010000151.1 GCA_021200075.1 Clostridiales bacterium
ATTATTTGGTTATTATCTTCTTATTTTTCTTTTTACACCAAACAAAGAAGCAAATGGTGTTCTGATGAAAATTTCATTTACTACAAACAACAATATTGTTATAAACAGAAACAGCACTGTTAAATTTAAAATTTGACTTGATAAGTTTTTGTCGGGTTCAAATCCTATAACAGGCCAAATATAACGCAGTATAAAAAATTCTATCTGCTTATGCGGAATAAAAAAGGTCATCGAACTCTTTCCGCAATATACAAAAGACTTTGCAGTAAATAAATTTGAAAATATAATGATAGCAAAAATTCCGCAAAACGCAGAAATTAGCATTAAAGTAGGGTTGCAATAATTGCAATTCCACATATTTATCGATTTATCTGAAATTTTATAATTAACAGTACCGACAGATATATTTAGTGCAGATAGTGCAAAAAACAAAACTATCAACTTTATTTTTGGCAACGGCAATAATCTATGTAAAATTTTATTGTTTTTCTTTAATATATAACCAACAGAAAAGAAAATCAGTGCCATACATGCCACATCTGCATTAAACCAAAGTTCTTCATAACCCAATTTGTAATAAAAATAAAATCCTGCAAACAATCCAATTAATATTAGAAGTAAAATCCAATCCTTGTCTTTAGAAAGTTTCATAATGGTAAATGCAAGTATATGCACCACTAAAAGAGCGGACAAAAACCAAATAGGCCCGGTTTCGGGTCTGCTCATAGTTAAAAAGTTTAAATCATCTTTATATTTAAATCATCTTTATAATTTATTTTGTTATCAGATATATAATCTATAAGCATCTCGGGTAAAATAAACAAAAATATTGCCCATGCCCAATAATGCCCAATAAAGAATAGATATTCTTTTTATTTCATCTAAAACAAATTTTTTTACATTTTTCATATAGCTGTTGAAAACAAAACCGGATATGAAAAATAAAAGCGGTACGTGAAAAGTATAAATCATCGCTTTTAAATAAGGAAAATCATTAGAAAAATGTACAAGTATAACAAGAATTACTCCTACACCCCTTGCCATATCGACCCATGCCACTCTTTTATCGGCTTTTAATTGCATACTTTGTGGATTAACAACTACCTCACTCATATAAAACCTCCGCACATAAAATAAATTTTGCCTGCTCATTGGCTTAAATAAATATAAAAAGGCAGAGCCGTAATGATTAAGTCAAAACGGTTCTGCCTTTATCCTTTATATAGTAAGTAAAAGCCAGCTGTTAAACGGGCGGCATAATTATTTATTATATACTCATAATATGAAATATTTTTCAAAATTCCCACCCAATTCATAATTACTAATTTAATTATAGATAATTACTAATTTGATTATAGCAAATACGCATAAGATTTGTCAATAGTAAAGGAGCCATAAAAAGTTGGTGTTAATTGCATAACAATACAAACATTTATATTAATATTACACTCTTGAAATGCGGAACGGGGATATGATACAATGGCAGTATGAAGAATTTATTATTTTACAAAAAGAAAGCGCACTGTTTTGAACAGGCGCTGCCGATAGGAAACGGGCGAATAGGCGCAATGGTTTTCGGCAATCTCAAAAAAGAGAGAATTGCGCTCAACGAGGACACTCTTTGGTCGGGCTATCCGAGGAATTATAATAAAAAGGACGCTCACGAATATCTCGGTGAAGCACGCAAGGCATTGCTTAACAAGGAATATGACAGGGCAAAAGAAATCATCAACCGAGATATGCACGGTCACTGGAGTGAATCGTATCTTCCGTTCGGCGATTTGATTATCGAGTACAAGGGCGTACCGAAATCGGACTACCGCATGAGCCTTGACATATTAACGGGTATTGCGAAAGCCGAGGCTTACGGCTTTTGCGAAAGCGTATTTGTTTCCCACCCATCACAGCTTATGGTTATAAACATCAAGAGTGAAATCGGCGTTAGCTTTACGGTAAAATTTGACAGTCAGCTTTGTCACAATATAAAAACTGAGGAAGACACACTGCTGATTACAGGTCAGGCGCCCGAAGTGTGTATGCCGCCGTACCACAATAAGGGAGAAGCGATTGTTCAAGGAGACAAGGGAATTAAATTCTGCGGTGCAGTGAAAATAATCGGCAACGCTCAATTTTCCGACAGCTCAATAATTGTGAATAATCAAAAAGAAACAACTCTTTTGGTTTCCCTTGCAACATCGTATATTGATTTTAAAACAATGCCGACAGCCGACGCAAAAATGCGTGCGATGAGCTATTTTGACAACATCAAGCCGTATGAAGCGTTACTCAAGGAGCATACAAAGGATTTTTCGGCTTTATTCAACCGTGTTAAATTTGAGCTTGAAGGCGGATATGAGGACTTGCCGACCGATAAAAGAATCAGGAGAATGAATAAAAAAGGCGACGATTACGCCCTTATTGCACTGCTGTTCCAATATGGAAGATACCTGACAATATCGGCATCAAGACCGAAAACGACGGCGATGAACCTACAGGGAATATGGAATACAAAGCTCCGTGCGCCGTGGTCGTCGAACTACACAATCAATATCAACACGCAGATGAATTACTGGTGTACGGACACGGCTAATCTTTCCGAATGCTTTGAACCGCTTACAGACCTTGTTAAAAAGCTTGCGGAAAACGGCAAGACAACAGCAAAGGATTATTACGCCTGCAACGGCTTTTGCGCACACCACAACAGCGACATATGGGGTATGACATACCCGGCGGGATTCCCCGACGGCGACGGAGATTCAACGCAATATGCTCCGTGGTGTACGAGTACGCCGTGGCTTTTAAATCAGCTTTATGAGCATTATCTGTACACCCTTGACGAGGAATACAAAAAAGAAATCAAAGAGCTGTTTGCCGGCTGCCTTGATTTTTACAAGGATTTTTTGATTGAACAAAACGGCGAAGTAATTACCTGCCCGTCAATCAGCCCGGAAAATGCTTTCATCGACAAAGGCGTGCGTTCGCCAATTACATATATGCCGTCAATGGACAGGGAAATACTTTTTGACTTTTTTGAAAATTGCAGGGAACTCGGTCTTGACGCACCTGTTATCAATCAGGTTGAGCCTGCCGAGGACGGAAGAATACCTGAATGGGCGGAAAATTTTGAAGAAACGGAAATCGAACATCGCCATGTGAGCCATTTATACTGCGTTTATCCGTCAAGGTACAGACAAAGCGAGGAGATAAACAGTGCGACTGAAAAATCGCTGATTAAAAGAGGATTCGGCGGAACAGGCTGGTCGCTCGGGTGGAAAATTTGCCTTTGGGCGAGGCTCGGCAACGCCGAAAACGCATATCGGCTGATTAAACAGCAACTTACATATATCAATCCAAGAATTAATATTCATTATAGCGGAGGCGGCTCATATCCGAATTTATTTGACGCTCACCCGCCGTTTCAAATCGACGGCAATTTCGGCGTTACGGCAGGGATTGCGGAAATGCTGATAAGCCGTAAGTTGCCGAAAGAATGGAGCGGCAAAATCAGAGGGATTAAAACCTACGGCGGAAAAGAAATTGAATATAGTTTTAAAGACGGAAAAATTATTTGATTAACATTAAAAAGCGGGCGAAATAAATCGTCCGCTTTTCAATGTGTCTTTGCGATAATATTTCTTATGTCTTCCTCCGCCTACTCAACCTCGAAAAGAAACTCTTTTGACGAGACACGCAAGGCGCCGTTGCCGAGAATGATAAGCTGTTCGAGTGCATCCGATGTAACAACACGAACCTTGTTGGTTTTAGCCAGTTTATAAGAAACTTTTTCGATATACATATCCGCAGTTTCGGCTTCCTTGGTATAAACAATGGTTATATTATTCACCTTTTCAACTTCCTTAACATTGCCTTTAACTTTATAAGCATCAAAAACGAGGATTACATTGCACTTTTTATACCCCTGATAATTGCAAAGAATATTTATCAACACGCTCCTTGCGCCGTCAATATTATCCTGCGCAAGTTCATTAAGCTTTTCCCAGGAAAAGATTACATTGTAACCGTCAACAAGCAGATACTCCGTGCCGTCATATTTGGAAGCGGACGAGCGTTTATATTTTTTCGTATCCGTACTTTCGGTAAGATTAAAATGCTTTTGAGCAATATTACCCGTGCAGCTCTTAACAGGCCCGTAGATCTGCTCGAAAATCTGTATAAGCTCTTTGTCAAGAGCAAAAAGGTCTCCCCTGTTCTTTGAATAAGACTTTATGCGCTCGGCAGATGCATATGACTTTTAACCTCGTCCCATTTGACGGTATAACCGGCTCCGTGCGAGCAAAAGACGGAATCACAGGGATTGTCCGAATCGGTGTTACAGTCATAGCCAATTCGGGCTATAATCTCGTCAGTATTATGGCACGGCTCATATCCTTTCAAAGAACAGGAAAGTCTGCCTCTGCCGTGGGTATATTTTGTAACCTCTCTTGCGTAATCGTGCATTTCATAAACCGGAACGGTACCTTTTATAACTGCAAAATCTCCGACCGTCTGCGCAGGGTCGAAACTGCCGAACATACGCTGAATATTCGACATTGCCCTGCCGGTATTTTCAGCAGGAATCTCAAACGTAAATTCATAAACCGGTTCGAGCAAAATACTTTCAGCCGAGCGTAAACCCTGCCTGACAGCCCTGTATGTAGCTTGCCTGAAATCTCCGCCCTCGGTATGCTTTGGATGCGCTTTGCCGGAAGCGAGGATAATTTCCATATCCGTTATCGGCGAATCGGTGAGAACGCCGATATGCGTTTTTTCATACAAATGAGTGAGTATAAGCCTCTGCCATTTTTTTATCAAGCGTATCTTCACGGCACTACGATTTAAACACAAGACCGCTGTTTCGCTTACCGGGCTTTAGAATAAGGTGAATCTCGGCATAATGACGCAAAGGTTCAAAATGCCCGATACCCTCAACGGTTTGAGCAATGATTTCTTTATATATAATGCTCCCCTACGAGAACGAAGCGTCAATGCCGAGACGCTCTTTAATTACAGATTGCAAAACTTCAAGCTGAATATCGCCCATAAGCTGAAGCTGATTTTTCGACAAACGGTTATTCCAAATGACCTTTAGCTGAGGGTCTTCACTTTCGAGAATACGCATTTTTTTTCAAGTGCAGTATGAGCGTCAACACCGTCGAGAAGCCGCAAGCCGTATGTCAAAACAGGCTCAAGCACAGACATATCCGCATTTTTTTGAGTGCCCAAACCGTCGCCGCACTGCGCAAAGGTAATACCGGTAACGGCGCAGACGGTGCCTGCGTCGGCTTCATCAACGGTATTGAACTTTTCGCCGGAATAAATGCGTATTTGATTAACCTTCTCCGAGTTGACATTTTTATCGCTTTTTAAAATTTCCCTTACTTTAAGACTTCCTCCGGTGATTTTCATAAAAGTAAGGCACTGTCCCCTGTCCTCGGAAATTTTATAAACCTTGCCTGCAAAATCCACAGAATAGCTTGGCATTTTGGTATATTCATAAAGGCACTGCAAAAACTCATCAACGCCCGTCAGCTTCAATGCAGAGCCGAACATAAACGGAAAAATCTTCCTGCTCTTGATTGCGGCTATGACATCGGATTTTTCAAGCGAATTTTTTCATAGTATTTATTCAGAAGATTTTCGTCGCAAAGGGCAATATCCTCATAAAATTTTGATTTATCACTGCCGGCGAAATCCACACAGCCGTCGCTGAGCTTTGATTTGAGTTCAAAAGCAATATGCCCGCAATCAGCGCCGTCCAAATCGGTTTTGTTGACAAAAATAAAGCACGGCACATTATATTTTGCGAGAAGTTTCCAAAGAGTTTGAGTGTGGCTTTGAATGCCGTCGGTTGCGCTGATAACCAAAACGGCATAATCAAGCACCTGCAAGGTCCGTTCGGTCTCCGACGAAAAATCAACATGGCCCGGGGGTATCAAGCAGAGTGAACTGGGTATCATTATATTTAAGCACCGCCTGCTTTGAAAAAATTGTGATTCCCCTGTCCCTTTCAAGTGAGAAAGGTCAAAAAAAGAATCACGATGATCCACTCTGCCGAGCTTTGCAATATTGCCGGAACGGTACAGCAATGCCTCGGAAAGAGTTGTTTTGCCGGAATCAACATGAGCTAATATTCCGACAACATTTTTTTCATTTTCTCTCTTCGCTTTCCAAATTAATTTTTCGTATATTTTTACGGTAAAGTTCGTATATTTTTACGGTAAAGATTATTTTAATATATTTTAATTTTAATTTAATTTTAATGTCAATCGCCGCAAGAATACAGAAGAAAAAGGGTTTACAAAATACAAAGGCGTGATACAATAAAACCATACGGCGACAAATAATAACTTGTGCGGAGGCAGAAAATGTATTTTGACAAAAACGCTTATAACGACAAAACGGTTATAATAAACGAAAAAATTTCACTATCGAGCTTACAAAAATATTGTTTATGTTGACAAACCGATAGCCGATTTTCACAAAATGAACATATATGTACCGAAAGCATATTACGACAAGAAGAGCATAGACGGCTACACTTTAAAAACCGCTCCGATTTTTATGCCCAATTCCGTCGGAGGATATTGCCCCGGGAAAACGGAAAATCCGTCGGAAAGCAAGGCAATCTTAACGGCTTTGAGACACGGGTTTATTGTTGCTTCACCTGCGATCAGGGGAAGAACGCTTAAAAACAGGAACAAAAATAATCACGGCAAGGCTCCTGCTTGCATAGTAGATTACAAGGCGGCGGTAGGTTTTTTGCATAAATTTGCAGACATACTGCCCGGAGACGACAATAAAATAATTACAAACGGGACAAGCGCAGGCGGAGCATTGTCCTGCCTAATCGGCGTGACCGGCAATCACCTGGATTACAAAGAACATCTGCGCGAAATCGGAGCCGCAGAAGAAGACGACAGCATTTTTGCATCGTCCTGCTACTGCCCAATTACTAATCTCGGCAATGCCGACGCCGCATACGAGTGGCAGTTTGACGGAATTTACGATTACTGTAAAAGCAGAATCCTAACTCCGAAAAGTGATAAAAATATCAACTCTTTATTGAAACGCACAATGAATGAGGAAAGAATAAAAATATCAAAAGAAGAATGTGCGTTATTCACGACTTATATAAACAGTTTAAATTTGAAAGATGAAGATGGGAAACCACTCACCCTTGATGAAAACGAAAACGGTACTTTTAAGGAATATATAAAATCCGTTATACTGTCCTCCGCACAGGAAGTGCTGGATAAAGGCGTAGATTTGACGGGCAAAAAATGGCTTGATGTGTGTGGCGGAAAAGCGGTTGCAATGGATTTTTACGGGTACGCAAAAGATATTACGAGAATGAAAACGGCATCCGCATTTGACGATATAACAATGACAAGCACTGAGAATAATTTGTTCGGCGACAAATATAACGATTATGCGCATTTTACAAAATACAGCACTTGCCACAGCACTGCAAACGGCAAAACGGCTCAAAAGAAAATAATCAAAATGCTCAACCCGATGTATTATATCGAAGATGAAAAAGCCGAAAGCGCAAAGTATTTTCGCATAAGACACGGAGAGCGGGACAGGGATACATCAATAGCAATTTCCGCAATTCTCAGTCTGAAGCTCAAAGAAATCGGCTGCAATGTGGATTATGCCGCACCGTGGGATATTCCTCATTCCGGGGATTATGATTTAGACGAATATGATTTAGATGAATTATTTGCGTGGATAAACAAAATTGTAAAAGAGGGATAAAATCTTCGGCACGCATATAAAAATTTGCACTAATTTGCACTTTCAGCCTCGGCTGAAATTATTTTCGCTTAACCGTTTTTAATTTCGTAAAGCTTATTGGGATAGTCGGTCATAATGCAGTCGGCGCCGATACTGATAAGGTACTCCATATCCTCCTCGTCATTAACCGTCCAATACTGAACCGCCATATTATGCTCGTGGGCATAGTTAATAACGGTTGCCGTGGCTATATTAAGACCCAAGTTTTTATAAGGCGAGCAATACGGTATCTGCAATACGGAGCAAGGCGGTTCGTACGAATCATCGTTTGTAAGAGCTGCAACCCAAAATTCAAGGACTTCGGGAATTGATGTACTCCTTGCAAGAAGCGGATAATTTTCATCAACATAAGCGCTGACTTCCTTGTGGAATGTACCGAAAACGACCTTATCGACAATTCCTCTTTCTTCCAAAACAGAATAAAGAATATCCACACCTCTTTTACCGAGGTCGTCACTGTTTTTAATTTCGATTATATATTTATAATCGCCTGCCGACATAAGGTAATCAAGTACTTCCTCGAGAGAAAGTATACGCAAATCGTCCGGAACATCATCGCCGTGGAGATCGGCATAGGGCATTTCGCCGTCCTCGGTTTCAAACTTAGCGCCCATATTGAGAGTGCGAAGCTCTTCATATGTTTTGTCCTTCGGACGCACTTCTTCCTCGCCGAATACTTCCTCGCTGTCCGAGGTTCTGTCAAGAGTATCATCGTGGAGAAGAACAAGCTTTTCGTCCTTGGTGATATGCAGGTCAAATTCAAAAACATCAACATCGAAAGAGGTATTTTCAACACAGTTTTTGAAAGCCATCATAGTTTCCTCCGGGGAAATCCCGCTTCCGCTCCTGTGGGCTGAAATATCCGTTTCCTTCAAAATATAGGGATTGTCAGTTTCAAAGCTGACAATATCGGCAGGGTCGGATTTATAATTACCGCTGACGGTCATAAGAGACGCTATAACGGCAATAATACATACTATTATAATAAGAACTTTAACACCCTTATTCATTTTCTTTTTAGTTTTACTTTTCTCAGACATATCATTACCTCCGATATAAAGATGTTAAAAGTATTTTTGATTTATTTAAGCTAATTTTATTTTACTATACGGATATAAAAATTGCAATAAATAACGGATATAAAAATTGCAGTAAATATAAAATTTTTTGTAAAGTATTGACAAGCGGAAAATATTGGCTATAATATATTTTAGCACTCGCAAGGTGAGAGTGCTAATTTACTTTACAAGGTGATAATAATGAGAAAAAAACAATTTAAAGCAGAGTCAAAAAAGCTCCTCGATATGATGATAAACTCAATTTATACACACAAGGAAATATTCCTGCGTGAGCTTATATCAAACGCAAGTGACGCTATTGACAAGCTGTATTTCAAATCCCTGACAGACGACAGCGTTAATCTTTCAAGAGACGATTTTAAAATTGAAATCGAGCTTGACAAGGATGCACGCACACTGACGCTCTCCGACAACGGAATCGGTATGACAGAAGAAGAGCTTGAAAACAATCTCGGTACAATTGCAAAGAGCGGTTCGCTCAACTTCAAAAAAGAAAATGCCGAGAGCGAAAACGCCGACGATATATCGGTAATCGGTCAATTCGGCGTCGGGTTTTATTCATCGTTTATGGTTGCCGACAAGGTTGAAGTGGTTACCAAAGCGTTCGGAGAAGACACGGCGCACAAATGGGTTTCCGAGGGTGCCGACGGATATATAATTACCGAATGTGAAAAGGACGAAGCAGGTACAACAATCACCCTCCATATCAAAGAGGACGACGAAAACGAGCAGTATTCGCAATACCTTGAGGATTATATGGTAAACGAACTTGTTAAAAAGTACAGCGATTATATCCGCTATCCAATTCAGATGGAAATGAGCCACCAGGTACCCGACCCCGACAAAGAGGGAGAATACATTACAGAGATTACAACCGATACCCTCAACTCTATGGTACCGCTCTGGAAAAAATCGAAGAGTGAAATCACAGCCGAGGAATACAACGAATTTTACAAGGACAAGTTCAATGATTACAGCGACCCACTTGCGGTTATCCACACCAAGACGGAAGGTCAGGCAACATTTGACGCCCTTATGTACATTCCCGAAAATGCGCCGTACGACTATTATTCAAAGGAATATGAAAAGGGATTACAGCTTTATTCAAACGGCATAATGATTATGGACAAATGTGGCGATTTGCTGCCGGATTATTTCAGCTTTGTAAAGGGACTTGTTGACAGCGCAGACTTGTCGCTTAACATCAGCCGTGAAACTCTCCAGCAAGATCATCAGGTAAGAATAATCGCAAAAGCTATTGACAAGAAAATCAAGAGCGAACTTACCAAGATGCTCAAAAACGACCGTGAAAAATATGAGAAATTCTTTAAAACTTTCGGAGTTCAGCTCAAATACGGAGTATACTCAAATTACGGAGCGGAGAAAGACGGATTAAAAGACCTGCTACTCTTCGCAAGCTCTGCCGACGAAAAGCCCGTAACTCTCAAAGAATATGTGGGCAGAATGGCGGATTCCCAAAACGACATATACTATGCCTGCGGTGAAAGCGCCGAAAAGGTAGCTCTGCTCCCCCAGGCCGAAGCCATTAAGGAAAAAGAATTTGAGGTTCTCTACTTCACCGATGAGGTTGACGAATTTGCAATTCAAATGCTGATGGAATATGACGGAAAGCACTTTGTAAATATCTGCAAGGACGACCTCGACCTCAGCACCGACGCCGAAAAAGAAGCTATCGACAAAAAGAACGAGGAGCAAAAAGACCTGCTTGAAAAAATGAAAAACGCACTTGACGGAGAAGTTACCGCCGTTAAGTTTTCCAACAAGCTGGGTTCTCACCCGGTAAGCCTTTCGTCTGAGGGATATGTTTCACTCGAGATGGAAAAGGTGCTTAAATCAGTACCGGGCGGAGACCAGGGAGTTAAAGCACAGCTTGTACTCGAAATAAACTCAAATCATCCGCTTGCGGAAAAGCTGGGTAACGCAGACGATGAATTAATCGCCGTATATACAAAACTGCTATACAATTCCGCAAGACTGATTGCAGGACTTGATATTGCAAATCCCACCGAATTTTCAGATGAAATAGCAAAGCTTATGGCATAAAACAAATATGGGCGAACGGCTTACAGAGACGAATAAATCTCAATAAGCGGTTCGCCCGAAAAATAATCGAAAATTGCAAGTGTAAGTTGAACACTTCCGTATAAAAGTTTAATAGAGTCCAGCTT
>JAJQGZ010000202.1 GCA_021200075.1 Clostridiales bacterium
CCCCCTACGTTGTCCGTCTGGTGGGTTGGTTGTTGTGTAAATTAGAATTTCTCCCTCTTTATAAAGATACCGTCAAGGTGCTTTTTGGTAAAAAAATTTCCGAAAGTCCCAAGCCGATTGCCGAAATTTCACCCTACGACGGCTTTATTACTGTGTGGGGCGATATTTTCAAAACGGAAGTCAGGGATACAAAAAGAGGTACATATAAAATTCTCGAGTTTTGCGTCACTGATTATACTTCTTCCGTCAGCGTAAAGGTGTTTGATAAAAAGGAAATTGTCGATTCTCTTTCCTCAAAAATTATAGAGGGTGAAACTGTACTTTTAAGCGGCGATTATAAACCCGATACTTATTCAAATCAGTATGTCCTTTTCCCACGGTCAATATCCTCAATTAAAAAGATAGAGGTTACGGACGATGAGTCGGAAAAGAGAATTGAGCTTCACCTGCATACCTCAATGTCGGAGCTTGACGGAATCAGTGCGCCGACAACTCTTGTTAAGCAGGCTATAGAGTGGGGACACCCTGCCGTTGCCGTTACCGACCACGGCGTTGTTCAGGCTCTTCCCGAGGCTTATGCAACCGCAAAGGGTAAAATCAAGCTTATCCTCGGTATGGAGGGCTATCTTGTTGATGATGAAAAATATCCCGAATTTATGACTATGAAGCTTAAACAGTTTAAACGTAATCATATTATATTGCTTGTCAAGGAAGATACCTCTCTTGACGAATCCATACCGAAAGAGGAAAGGAAATACGGCAGGAAAAATCTTTATGAGATGATTTCCGCTTCAAATATAAAATATTTTAAAAGCCGTCCTCTTATTCCCAAGAGCCTGCTTGCACAGAAAAGGGACGGAATTATAATCGGCTCAGCCTGTGAACAGGGCGAAGTATATCAGGCTATTTTAAATAAGGTCAGCGATGATGAACTGCTTAAAATTGCCGATTTTTACGATTATCTTGAAATTCAGCCGAACGGCAATAATGCCTTTATGATTCGTTCTGATAAGGAAATACATTCGGATATTCACGATGAAAACGACCTTATCAATATAAATAAAAAAATCGTATCCCTTGCCGACAAACTCGGCAAACCCGTTGTTGCAACCGGTGATGTTCATTTTCTTGAAAAAAAGGATGCTAAATTCCGTGCCGTTATTATGGCTTCAAAGGGCTTTGACGATGCGGATAATCAGGCGCCTCTTTATTTTAAAACTACAAGGGAAATGCTCGATGATTTCTCCTGGGCAGGGGACAGAGCAAAAGAATTTGTAATAGACAATCCGCAAAAGATTGCCAACAGTATTATGGATGATATTCCTCCTATTCCGCCCGGAACTTTTCAGCCCCATATCGACGGAGCCACTGAGGAACTGACGGAAAAATGCTTTAAAAGAGCAAAGGAGCTTTACGGCGATCCGCTTCCCGATATTGTTAAGGACAGGCTTGAGCGTGAGCTTGATTCTATTATCGGTCACGGCTTCGACGTGCTTTATGTTATTGCAAAAAGGCTTGTTGAGGAAAGTGAGAGAAACGGCTATTATGTCGGTTCGAGAGGTTCCGTAGGTTCTTCTTTCGCCGCTCATATGGCAGGAATATCCGAGGTTAATCCGCTTTCTCCTCATTATTATTGCCCGAATTGTAAATACAGCGATTTCAATAATGAAGACGGAGTAGGTTCGGGATTTGATTTAAAGGCTAAGGACTGTCCGCATTGCGGCACTCCGATGAAGCGTGACGGTCACGAAATCCCGTTTGAAACCTTCCTCGGCTTCGACGGCGACAAAGAGCCTGATATAGACCTTAATTTTTCCGGTGAATATCAGTCCCGTTCGCACTGCTATACCGAGGAGCTTTTTGGCAAGGATTATGTATTTAAAGCCGGAACAACCGCAACGGTTGCGGATAAAACGGCTTACGGATATGTTATGAAATATCTTGACGAAAGAGGGCTTCAGGCTACCACTCCTAAAGCGGAGATTGACAGATTAACAGCAGGGTGTACGGGTATAAAACGCACAACGGGTCAGCACCCGGGCGGTATGGTAATCGTTCCCGATAAATACACGGCCGAGGATTTTACACCCGTTCAGTATCCGTCAAATGATGAGAAAAAGGGTACATACACAACGCATTTTGACTTTAAGCGTTCGCTTCACGATACCCTTTTAAAGCTTGACGAGCTCGGTCACGATAATCCTACATTATATAAATATCTAGAGGATTCAACAGGTATTTCGGTTATGGATGTGGATTTAACCGATCCAAATTTGTACAAGCTGATTACTTCAACCGAGCCTATCGGAGTTTCTCCGGAGGATATTGACTGCAATACCGGCACTCTTGCTATTCCCGAAATGGGCACGCCGTTTGTTATCGGTATGCTTGAGGAAGCTCAACCTAAAACATTTTCCGATTTGCTTCAAATTTCGGGTCTTTCCCACGGAACCAATGTATGGCTCGGCAATGCGCAGGAGCTTATTCAAAACGGCACCTGCAATATATCCGAGGTTATCGGATGTCGAGACGATATTATGACTCATCTTTTTCACACCTGCGACAGTTATGAAAAGAAGACCGGCAAAAAATCTCCTCTCAGCAAAAAAGACTGCTTTGATATTATGGAGCTTACTAGAAAGGGCAAGGCTATGTCAAAGCTTCCGCCCTATGAGGACGCTATGAAAGAAATCGGCGTTGAACAATGGTATATTGACTCCTGCTATAAAATTAAGTATATGTTCCCGAAAGCTCATGCGGCGGCATATGTAATTGCGGCGCTTCGCCTTGCTTGGTATAAAATATACAAGCCCATTGAGTTTTATTCCACATATTTCACCGTTCGTGGTGGAGCTATTGACGCAGTCACCGCCGTTGCGGGCAAGGATGCGGTTAAGCTTAAAATGGAAGAAATTAAGATGAAAGGCAATGACAAAACCGCCAAGGACGAAAGTACCTATGTCGTTTTGCAGATTGTTATTGAAATGCTCGCAAGAGGTATCGAGTTTCTTCCGGTTGATATATATAAATCCGATTCCCATATTTATAAGATTGAAGACGGAAAAATCCGTCTGCCTTTCAATGCAATTGACGGTATAGGCGAAACTGCGGCAAAAGCAATTGCAAGCGCCAAAGACGATGGTTCGGGAGATTTTATTTCCTATGACGATCTTATGATGAGAGCGGGGATAGGCAACAGTGTTGTCGAGCTTTTAAAGGAAACAGGCGCTCTCGGCGATATGCCGGAATCAAACCAAATCAGCCTTTTTTAATTTGCGTATATCGAGCTTTAATTATTACTTGACAAATCAGTATCAATATGGTAGCATATTACCACTCTACCGCGCTAAAGCGTGTCGGGAGTAAAATATGTTAAACGGAGTTTATTTTATGAAAAGATATTCCAAGCTTACCCCGCAGGGCAGCCGTGATTTACTCTTTGAGGAATGTGACGACCGCCGACAGGTTGAGTCGGTTCTCTCACAGCTTTTTAAAGAAAATTCATACCGTAAGGTAATGACACCTACAATAGAATATTTTGATGTTTTCAAAAGCGACAATCTTGGCATAGAGCCGGAGGAAATGTATAAGCTTTCAGACAATCTCGGTCGAACCACAGTTCTTCGTCCCGATAATACTGCACCGATTGCCAGGCTTGTTGCCACAAGGCTTTCCTCCGATGATTTTCCCGTAAGGCTTTATTACAATCAAAATGTTTATGTCAGGAATAAACAGCTTGCCGGCCGTACCGACGAGGTGGAACAAAGCGGTATTGAGCTTATAGGCGACGGAAGTATAGAAGCTGATATTGAGGTCATCTCAATGGCATATGAAGCACTTAAAAGGAATAATGTTAATTCCTTTAAGCTCGAGCTTTGCCACGCAGGATTTTTTAATTCAATTCTTGATAAAATGAACCTCACCGATATGCAAAAAGCGGATATATGCGATTATATCGAGGTTAAGAATTATTCCGCTCTCGGTGATTTGCTCGACACTCTCGGCGACAGCGCAGAAGTTAAGATTATTAAGCAGCTTCCCCGTCTTTTCGGCGGTGTTGAAGTTATTGACGAGGCAAAGTCGCTTTATTGTGATGCTAAATCCAATGAAGCACTCGATTATCTTAAAGAGGTTTACGAGCGTCTTTGCAAACTCGGATTTGAGGATAATATACTTATCGACCTCAGTCTTGTGAACAGGAGCAATTATTACACCGGCATAATATTCAGGGGATATATGCAGGGAAGCGGTCTTACAATTATTTCGGGCGGCCGTTACGATAATCTTATCGGTGAGTTCGGGCTTGACGCTCCGGCAGTCGGCTTTGCGGTTAATGTCACCGCACTGTGCGATGTTATGTGTGAAGAGATTAATATTGACCGTCCTCTGAGGATCGCCCTTACCAAAGGGAGACTTGAAAAATCGTCAGTAGCTCTTTTCAAAACAATGGGTCTTGATACCAAACAGCTTGAAAATAAGGGCAGACGATTGATTTTGCCTGTCGGCGAATATGAAGCTGTGCTTTCAAAAGCTCCGGATGTTATTACATATGTCGAACACGGTGTCTGCGATATAGGCGTTATCGGCAAGGATACAATCGTTGAACACGGCAGTTCGTTTTATGAGGTTATCGACCTTAATATCGGCAAATGCAAATTTGCTCTTGCCTGTCCCAAGGGTACGGATTTCTTCTCGGGATATAAGAGGAAAACGGTTGCCAGCAAATACCCTAAGGTAGCCGCCGATTATTTCAAATCCAAGGGTATGGATGTGGATATAATAAAAATTGAGGGCAGTGTGGAGCTTGCACCCTTGCTCGGTCTTGCCGACGGTATTGTCGATATTGTCGAAACAGGCTCTACTTTAAGAGAAAACGGACTTGAGGTTGTGGACGATATTATGCCCATATCAGCCCGAGTAATAGTAAATATGGTGTCAATGAAGCTTCGTAATGAAGAAATTGAAAATTTCCTCGATGATTTAAAGCTTGCGTCAGAGGTTTAACAGGAGATAGCAGTATGAACATAACAAAAGCAAACGGCAGTGCGGAATATGCACTTTTGGATAAGCTTAAAAAACGTTCTGCTGAAACGGATGAAAAAATCGTTTCAGCCGTAACCACCATTATCAATTCAGTAAAGGAGCAGGGCGACGATGCCGTCAGGGAATTTACCGCTCGCTTCGACGGTGCCGTTCCCAAAAATACGGTGCTTGAAAAAGAAGAGTTGCAGCCGTATTTGGACGAGGCGGACGATGATTTTAAAACCGCACTTATAAACGCAAAGAATAATATATATGATTTTCACCTTCGTCAGGCACAGCAGTCCTGGATGACGACAAAGTCAAACGGCGTAATTATGGGTCAGCGTGTCAGAGGGCTTAAAAGAGTCGGCATTTATGTCCCCGGCGGAACGGCGGCATATCCGTCGTCGGTTCTTATGAATGCCATCCCTGCCAAGATTGCTGACGTTGAGGAAATTATTATGGTTACTCCTCCCGGCAGAGAGGGAAAGCCCAATCCGGATATAATGGCGGCGGCAGCGGTTGCCAGTGTTGACAGGGTATTTCTTGTAGGCGGAGCGCAGGCGATAGCTGCTCTTGCTTACGGTACGCAGAAAATTCCGAAGGTCGACAAAATAGTAGGCCCCGGCAATATTTTTGTCGCAACCGCAAAAAAGCTTCTTTACGGCGTTGTCGATATTGATATGATTGCAGGGCCGTCCGAGGTTTTGGTGGTTGCCGATAAAACGACAAAGCCGTCGTATCTTGCCGCCGACCTTATGAGCCAGGCGGAACACGATAAAATGGCGTCGTCAATTCTCCTCACCACTTCAATGGATATTGCCAAAGCGACCGTCAAGGAGATTGAAAGGCAGATTAAATATCTTGCCCGTCAGGAAATTATAGAGCAGTCGCTCAACGATTACGGAGAAATTATTGTTTGTGAAAATCTTGACCAAGCCATTGATTTTGCAAACGAGCTTGCTCCCGAGCATTTGGAAATGTGCGTTGAAGAACCGCTTAAATATATCGGCAGGCTTGATAACGCAGGCTCCGTCTTTCTCGGAAGTTTCTCTCCCGAACCTCTCGGGGATTATTATGCGGGGCCGAATCATATTCTTCCCACAAGCGGTACGGCAAGGTTTTTCTCGCCGCTTTCCGTTGACAGCTTCATTAAAAAAAGTTCGTTTATATACTATACCCGTCCGGAGCTTGAAAAGG
Source organism: Clostridiales bacterium (assembly GCA_021200075.1). Taxonomy (GTDB): domain Bacteria; phylum Bacillota; class Clostridia; order Oscillospirales; family Acutalibacteraceae; genus Eubacterium_R. The sequence goes on from JAJQGZ010000202.1 coordinate 6,223, forward strand.
CAAAGGACGATATTATAAAGCTTGCGGATACAGAGGGGCTTACCGCTCACGCAAATTCGATTAAAGTGAGATTTGAATAATGAGTTCTTCTGCCAAGAAAAAGCTTTACGGTGTGCTGGTTGCCGTTTTGGTGGTTATATTTGCATTTGTCGGCGATCAATTCGGCTTAATCGACGGTTTAGATACCGATTCGTCCGCCGGTAATACCGAACTTTCGGGAGAGGTAATGACGGTAAATTTTTTCGATGTCGGTCAGGGCGACTGTAAATTTATCGAATTTCCGAACGGCGAATGTATGCTTATTGATTGCGGCGAAAAATATTATGCAGATCGTGTTATACAGAAAATTAAAAATGCCGGTTATTCAAAAATTGACTTACTCGTCGTTACGCATCCCCATACCGACCATATGGGCGGTATGAGCGAAATTGTTGATGAATTTGAAATCGGTGAGATTTATATGTCAAATGCTCAGGCTATGACAAGCACTTATGAATCCCTGCTTGAATCCATTGATAATAAAGGGCTTACTGTAAATACGGCAAAGTCCGGAGTAGCCATTACCGTGTCCGATACCGTCACCGGCGAGTTTTTAGCGCCGGTAAGTAATGATTACGACGATTTGAATAATTCTTCCGCCGTGCTTAAGCTTACCTATAGCGATGTATCGTTCCTGTTTACCGGCGATGCTGAAACTCTTTCGGAAAATGAAATGCTTTCAGTTTCGTATTACGAGCTTGACAGCGATGTTTTAAAGGTTGGGCATCACGGTAGCAGTTCCTCAAGCTGTGAGGAATTTCTTTCGGCTGTTTCACCCGAATATGCGGTTATTGAATGCGGAGCCGATAACAGCTACGGTCACCCTCATACAGAAACGCTTGAAAGGCTTGAAAATGTCGGAGTTAAAATTTACAGGACAGATTATGACAGCGATATAGTTTTCACAACCGACGGCAGTGCAATAAATGTAGAGGATTAAGATATGAAATGGATACTTGACAGGATAGAGGGTTCATATGCCGTTGTCGAGATTAACGGCACGGTAACTGCCGATATTCCGCTTATTGCATTGCCCCGTGAAATTAAAGAGGGCGATGTTATTTGTGTTTCGGTGGATTTACAGGAAACCGAAAAAGAAAAGAAAATATAGATAAGCTTTCAAAAAAACTCTTTAAACAGTAAATTATATAACATAAGGACAAAAACGGAGGTAATCGTATGAGAAATGCGTCTATCGAAAGAAATACAAAGGAGACGAAAATTAAGCTCTCCTTGAATCTTGACGGCGGAGATGTTAATATTTCCACGGGAATAGGATTTTTCGACCATATGCTGACTGCTTTTGCCGTACACGGCGGTTTCGGTCTTGATATTAATGTTGACGGCGATATTGATGTTGATACTCATCACACAGCTGAGGATACGGGTATTGTACTTGGTACTGCTTTTGCCCAAGCACTCGGAGATATGAGCGGTATTAATCGTTATGGTTCGTTTTGTGTTCCTATGGATGAAAGTCTTGCTTCCTGTACCATTGATATTTCAAACAGACCGTTTCTTGTATTTAACGCTTCCTTTGACCAGGAGCTTTGCGGTGATTATGAGACCTGCGTTACAGAGGAATTTTTCAGAGCGTTTGCAATGAACGCAAACATCACTTTGCATATTTCTCTTTTGTACGGCTCAAATGCGCACCACGAGATTGAAGCGATATTCAAAGCTGTTGCTCACGCTCTTAAAATTGCTGTTCAAAAAAATGATACAAACGGCGTTCTTTCCACAAAAGGAGTTTTATAATAATGCTTATTTTCCCTGCAATAGATATAATTAACGGCAAACCCGTTCGTTTGTATAAAGGCGATTTTTCCACCGCTTCACAGGTTGCCGACGATGCAGTTGAGACGGCTTTGGGCTTTTCCTTGGTCGGGTGCGAGTGGGTGCATATGGTAGACCTTGACGGTTCGTTGAAAAAAGAACCTGTTAACAGCTTGGTATTTATATCCGTTGCCGAGCAAACCCCGCTTAAAGTTGAACTCGGCGGAGGAATCAGAACTGTTAAGGATATAGATTTTTATGTCAACCACGGTATTTCACGGATAATTCTCGGCTCGGTTGCGCTTAAAAATCCCGATTTGGTTTCTCAAGCCGTTAAGGAATTCGGCGATATTATCGCAGTCGGTATCGACGCTAAAAACGGCTTTGTCGCAACAGAGGGCTGGACGCAGAGCAGTGAGGTCTATTTTACCGACCTTGCAAAGCGTATGGAAGCTGTTGGAGTTAAGAATATAATTTATACCGATATAGGCAGGGACGGAACTTTATCCGGGCCGAATATTGAACAGCTTATTAAAATCAACAATGCCGTTTCCTGTAACATCACCGCATCCGGCGGAGTTACTGATATTACCGATATAAAAAATCTCAGGGATAACGGACTTTACGCAGCCATATGCGGAAAGAGTATTTACAGCGGCACTCTTAATTTAAAGGAAGCTGTGGAGGTGTGCAAATGACAGATGTTGATATTGAAAAGTATTTTAAAAAAGCAGATCTTCTTCCGGCAATAATTCAGGAGGATTCAACCGGAGAGGTTCTTATGCTTACATATATGAACAGGGAGTCGATGAAAAAAACGCTTGAAACAGGATATACCTGGTTCTATTCCCGTTCACGGCAGGAGCTTTGGAACAAAGGTGCCACTTCGGGTCATTTGCAAAAAATTGTTTCAATTTACGGCGACTGCGACGACGACACTCTGCTGATAAAAGTTATACAGACGGGTGCGGCTTGCCACACGGGCAGCCATTCCTGCTTCTTTAATAAAATAGAAGGTGATTTTTGATGGATTATATTAAAAACGAATATTTAACAATTCTTGACAGAAAAGAAAAAAATCAGCAGGGTTCCTACACCTGCTATCTCTTTGACAAAGGTATTGATAAGATTCTTAAAAAAGTTGGGGAGGAATGTTCCGAGGTTATCATTGCCGCCAAGAACGGCGACAATAAGGAAACGGTTTACGAAATAACTGATCTCATTTACCACATACTTGTTATGATGGCAAACCAGGGTATTACACCCGAAGATGTCGAGGCGGTTCTCACCGAAAAAGCGCAAAAAGAGGGCAACCTCAAGGAATTTCATATTGTTGACAAAAATACTTGATTTTAAGTAATATTACATAATGGCATATAAAAAATGGATAATTGGTCACGCCGACAAAGAAAAGGCGTCTCAGATAAGTGAAAAGCTGAATATTGACCCTTTTATATCCTATCTTTTGGCGGTTAGGGGATTTGATGATGAACTCGGTGTGTCGGATTTTCTTTCCGACAGTGCCAGGTTCATTTCACCGTTTTCTCTTATTGATATGGATAAAGCCGCCGAGCGTGTAAACCGTGCAGTCCAAACAGGGGAGAAAATTTGCATTTACGGCGATTATGACTGCGACGGAGTTACCGCCACCGCTCTGCTTTATTCGTATCTTGAAAGCGAGGGAGCGGATGTCATTTATTATATTCCGGATCGTTTTACGGACGGATACGGTCTTAATAAAGGCGCAGTCGATAAAACCAAAGAGCTTGAAACCGACCTTATAATCACAGTCGATAACGGTATCAGCGCCGTTGAAGAAGCGGAGTATATATATTCTCTCGGTATGGAGCTTGTCGTAACCGACCATCATCAGCCGGGCGATGTTTTGCCGAGTGCAGAGGCTGTTGTAGACCCTCACAGAACGGATAATGATATTCCTTTCAGGGATTTTGCCGGAGTCGGAGTTGCATTCAAGCTTGTGTGCGCTCTTTACGGCGGCGAGGTTGACGAACTTCTTGAACAGTATGCCGATCTTGTCACAATAGGCACAATCGGCGATACTATGCCTTTAGTCAACGAAAACAGAAGCATCGTTAAAATCGGCTTAAAGGAAATTAACAGCTCGTCACGTCTTGGCATTTCAAAGCTTGTTTCCCGTGCCGGTATGAACCCGGGTGAAATAAGTGCAGACGATATTGCGTTTCGCATTTGTCCGAGGATTAATGCGGCGGGCAGAATGGATAAAGCGCTTCTCGCTCTTGAGCTTTTGCTCAGCGACGATGATGAAGACGCACAGGTTCGCACCGAGCGTCTTTGCAATGATAACGAATATCGCCATACTGTTGAGAATAATATAAACGAAAGTATAAGAGATGAGATTGCTTTAAATCCGGAGCTTGTTTATGACAGAGTTATAGTTGTCGACGGCAAAAACTATCATAAGGGTGTTATCGGGATTTCGGCGGCACGGCTTACCGAAGAATATTCTAAGCCCGCCGTAGTCATAAGCGTTGACGACGACGGCAACGCAACAGGCTCCGCCAGGAGTATCGAGGGCTTTAATATGTATAAAGCGGTTGCATCCTGTTCCGATTTGCTCAGTCATTTCGGCGGTCATTCTCTTGCCGCAGGGCTTGGTTTGAAAGCTAATGATATTGAACTTTTCAGAAAAAGAATTAATGCATACGCCGCAGAGCATTACAGCGTTATGCCTGTTCCAGCACTTCATATCGACTGCGAGC
>JAJQGZ010000068.1 GCA_021200075.1 Clostridiales bacterium
TTATTAAAGATATAATAATAAATGAAGTGTGAAATCCTATTAAAATAGGGTATCACACTTTTGTATATATAAAATAAAAAAGGAGAAAAAATGGTTTTCAGCAGTTTGGGATTTTTGTTTCGCTTCCTACCGTTGGTGCTCATTGCGTATTTTATAGTTCCGAGAAAATGGCGAAACTTTGTATTATTCCTTTTCAGTTTAATATTTTATGCGTGAGGCGAGCCGATATATGTCGTTTTGATGATTATTTCCACAATTGTCGACTACACGGTTGGGCGAGTTATCGAAAAGGCGCAGGAAACCGACAACAGAAAAAAGCGAAGATTGCCCTTATCTGTTCGCTGGTTATCAATCTTTCCCTACTCGGCGTATTCAAGTACCTTGATTTTTTCATCGAAACAATCAATTATCTGACGCCTCTTGACCTTGCGACTGCGGATTTGTCACTGCCGATAGGAATATTTTTTTTACACATTCCAGACAATGTCGTATTCAATTGATGTGTACAGAAAAGATGCAAAAGCACAGAGGAATTTCATCTCTTTCGGAGCATATGTTTCATCATTCCCTCAGCTTATTGCAGGCCCTGTTGTAAGATACCAAATGGTTGCAAAGGAAATTGAAAACAGACGGGAAACGGTTGACGATTTTTGCATACGGCGTTCAGCGATTCTCAATAGGTCTTGCAAAAAAGGTGCTGATAGCAAACCAGGTAGGCGATATTTGGAGCGAAATATCCGTAATGTCAACCGACAATCTCAGTACGCTGACAGCTTGGGTCGGTATCCTCGCTTTCACCTTACAGATATACTTTGACTTTTCCGGATACTCGGATATGGCTATAGGACTTGGAAGAATGTTCGGCTTTCACTTCCTGGAAAATTTTGAGCATCCGTATGAATCAAAGAGCATTACCGAATTTTGGAGAAGATGGCATATTTCAATGGGAACCTGGTTCAGGGAATATGTGTACATACCGCTCGGCGGTAACCGCAAGGGCAAATTAAAGTGGCTGAGAAATATTTTTATAGTATGGTTTTTAACAGACCTTTGGCACGGCGCATCGTGGAATTTTGTACTGTGGGGACTGTATTACGGTTTAATACTTGTTATTGAAAAGCTGATACTCGGCAAGGTACTTAAAAAGCTGCCCGCCGTTTTCACCCACATATATACTCTTGTCCTCGTTATGCTCGGCTGGGCAATATTCTCCTATGCGGATATGCCTGACGGCATGGGATATTTATCCGCCTTATTCGGCTTAGGCTCAGAGGGTATGTGGGACAGCACGGGAATTTATCTCCTGTCAACAAACGCAGTTTTGCTGATCGTCGCCTGCGTCGGCTCTACATCACTTATACAAAAGCTGGCAAAAGTAAAGCACTTGCAAACATAACGGCGTAAAAAATGCTATATCATGGGTAGGAGTTCCGGTTTTGATAATATTGTCCGTAGCATTTCTTGTAAGTTCGTCATACAATCCGTTTTTGTATTTCAGATTTTGAGGAGGAGATTATGGGTAAAAAAGTAACCATTGCAATTTTCTGCATTATTTTATCGGTGTTTACAGCTGTATCCGCTTTGAAGCCCAATACGGAAATTTCCGCCAGAGAAAGAAGAGTCCTTGAAACTATGCCGGATATTAATTCGTACGACATAATGGACGGTACTTTTCAGGAAACCTTTGAAAACTATGTAAACGACCAATTTTTCCTCAGAAATTCGTGGGTGGATTTTGCCACACAAATGCAAATACTCATCGGTAAAAAAGATATAAACGGTGTTTACATCGGTGAAGATGATTATCTGATAGAAAAATATACCGACGAGGATTTTGACGAAGAAATTGTTGAGAACAATATTTATGTGCTTGCCGATTTCTTAAACGAGATGACGGATACTTACGGAAAGGAAACTGTGGATTTTTTAACCGTTCCGGCAAAAGCTTGCGTATTGACCGATTACCTGCCTGAAAATGCATATAGCTACCCGGAGGAAGAAATTACCAATGCAATTTGCGATTTATTAAACGAGCCGGAAATTCATACGGATTTTACCGAAACGCTGTCAGAACATCAGGACGAATATATATATTACAGAACCGACCACCACTGGACAACCCTCGGCGCATACTATGCCTATGCCGAATTTGCCGACAAAAAAGGTTATGAGGTGCAGCCGTTAAATGCCTTTGAAAAGGAAATGGTGAGCGACAGCTTTTACGGAACAACATACAACAAGCTCAGTTTGAGCGTTGAAAGCGACACGGTGGAAATATATCACAGCGAAGCGGAAAACGGTATTACTGTTGACCAAAACGACGGCGAAATAGTATCTGACAGCTTCTACTTTTCCGATATGGTGGAGGACGAGGATTATTATCAGGTATTTTTCGGCGGTAATACGGAAAAAATTGTGATAACCACATCTGCGAATCGGGACGGACTTTGCTGCTATTAAAGGACTCGTTTGCAAACTGCTTTGTTCCGTTTATAGCAGGAGAATATGACACAATTATAATGTACGACCTGCGTGAAGTCGGAGATACGATTGATGTCCTTTTGGACGAATACGGCGAAAGCATAACGGATGTTTTGATAATGTACAATACAGAGAAATTTATGGAAACGGATTCCATTGATTTATTGGCTTATTGACCGAAAAAGAATTTCCGTATAAAGCAAATATGTATAATATAAAACCGCTTATACTCCCCTACTTTCGGGAATATAGGCGGTTTTAATTTGTTTTTTAATTATCCGATTGGGATTTAAAAACAAGCTTTACAGGATTTTTTTTATTAAATTTTTCAAGCTCTTCATTAAGCTGTTTAAGCTCGTCTTCGTTAATCGGTTGCTGTTCCTCAGGATAGTCCCAGCGTTCAAACGGATCATCACGGGTGCAGAGCATTTTGCCGTCTGAAAGAACCCAGGGGAAAACAAGAATTTTCCTTTTATTTTTGACATAAAAGAGCGTGCCGCTGCTCCCCTTTGAGACATTTTTAAAATATATAAGTCCCTTTGCCTCTTTCATTATAATCCTTATTTGCTGATCCGGCGGAAGATTGCGAAACTGCCGTCTGTTGATAAGAGGAAATGCGATTATTCCCATAAGAAGTATTACAACAACAAGAATAACTATCTGTAAAGGAGTCATTATTTCACCCCGATTGTTATTATTTCAAACGGATTATATTCTATAACATCGGTTTCACCGATAACATCCTCAAGCATATTGAGGAGCTTAACCTTATTTTTAAGCTTGATTTTGCCGCTGCAGCCGTCCTGCTCGGAAAGCCTTATAACGGTCATCTCTCCGTTTTCGGAATGTTTCATAGCCTGGAGATAAAGCGGTTGATAGGTTTCGCCGTCATAATGAACATCCGACTTGATAAGAGGCACATTGTACTGATATGCAAGTTTATTTGCTCCTGCCTTAACAGGGTCGCCACAATGAGGGAAAATCATATAGCAGAAATCGTGAATGCCTATATCTCCGGTAACATCGGGGCGTTCCGTAGCGCGAAGAAGTGAAAGGGACATATTGTTCTCGTCAAAACCGATACTGTATTTGCCGTCGTTAATCAGCGATATACCTGCGTCGGTCTGAGAAATATCAGCCCATTTATGGTGGCAGACCTCGAATCTCGCCTGCTGCCAAGTGGTGTTCTTATGAGTATCTCGTTCGATAAATCCTGCCGAAGTGTCGCAAAGAGCCTTGTGTGAAAGAACATTGCAGGTAAATTCCGCCTTTGCAAGCTTATGCTTTTCGTTCCAGTCAACGATATTTTCGACCTCTACTCCCCTGCTTTTACTGAAAAATCTGATTAACATTGTCCAACTTGATTTTTCAGTTGCAAGAACGGTTTTAAACACCGCACACTGAGAATCGACACGAAGAAGCGAAAGCGGTTCTTTTACGAAAACGGGGAGTTCTTTATCTCTGCAATTGGGAAGAATATCCCAAGCATCATAATTTCCGGGGCAATCGGAATATATTTTAAGCTTATTAAAATCGCCGCTTACCCATTCACGGTCAAGCTCTTTGTCATAAAGAGAAGCAAAAGAACCGTCGGGATTAAGCTTTGCAATATAATACGGAGTTTCAATATCTCCGTCTGTTTTTATCCAAGAACCGTCGTCATCGCTTTTTTGAATACTGCCGGATGAAAGAGCGGAAATATCGGGTACCGCCCAAAATCCGTTTTCACCGCAACGAAAATCGTTTCCGCTGTTATCGGGAATAAACGTGAGAGCGTCACGAGTAAAATTAAGGGTATTAAAATATTTGTCGCCCGAGCCGATAATTTTATCAAGCGCCGTTTCAATCTCGGCATAATCATTCATTGCATCCTCGTAGACGGGATGAATGTGAGAACCCGGAAGAATATCGTGGAACTGATTAATGAGAAACTTTTTGTAAAGCTCTGTAATTTCCTGAGTATTGTCAATACCTCTCAAAACGGAAATTATCTCGGCATTCCTGATTTTGTTTTCAAGGCGTCTGTTAGCTCTTTTCAGTTCAGACTTTGTGGTGAAAGTGCCACGGTGCATTTCAAGATAAAGCTCGCCGTCCCAGGTTTCGAGAGAAGCGTTATCTTTCAAATTCTTATCCAAAAACTCTGCGCCGCCCATATGCTCGCACTTTGGCATAATCGAAAGCTTATTAAAACGGTGCATAAGCTCTATCATTTCCTCAGTACAGCCGGAACCGCCGTCGCCGTAGCCGAACATATTCATAGTTTGCCCGCCGCTGTCCTTGTCGATATACGCTTCCCAATTTTCCTGAATCTGCGAGGGCATATTCCACGTTATGAAATGGGTGGGCGGAACACAGGCGTAAACGCTGCTGCCGTCAATACCCTTCCAAATAAAATTATTATGCGGAAAGCGGTTTGTATCATTCCATGTGGACATTTTATTTGAAACAAAATAATCCACACCGCTCTTTTTGAGTATTTGAGGAAGTATCCAGCTGCTGCCGAAAACATCGGGCAACCAAGCATTATTTACACGCTTACCGAACATTCTCTGATATGTAAGCTGACCGTAGAGACACTGCCTTACAAGGGATTCGGCGCAGGGAATGTTACAATCGGGTTCAACATACATTGCGCCGACAGGCTCAAACTGACCGGATGCAATCTTTTCTTTAAGCTCGGCAAAAACATCGGGATAATATTTTTCAAGCGTTTCGTACACATATGGCTGTGTATGCGTATATTTAAAATCGGGGTACTTATCCATAAGACGAAGCTGGATAAGAACGGTACGCAAATTTTTCTGCACCGAATGAATCCTGCGCCAATAATAAGCTATATCAAGATGCGAATGTGCAATAAGAGCTACATCCCCGTTACCCTTATATGTGTCGTTTGCAAATACCACATCATTAAGATACTTTTGACATTCGTCAACACCGTCGAGATTATCGGAATCGAAGTCAATAAAATTCATAGCATTATTAAGCTCTTTATTGAGAAATGCTCTGTAGTCCTCGTTAAAAAGCTCGCTGTCGGCAATATCGAGAAGAAGCTCAAAATCCCATACAAGATCCTGCACTTTATGATTAACCGTGCATATATACGCACCCTCGAATATTTGACGGCATCCTCTTACCGAAAGAGATTCCGGATTTCGTTCATCATCGGGCTTTGAACGATTGTAGCCCATCATATCAAAATGAAGCGTTTGACTGTCGTCTACATACGGCGAAAGAAGCATTCTCTCCCTGTTAGGGTCTACACCGCCTATATATTTGCCGTTTACTTTGACGATAATTTCCGCAGCGGTTTTGAGCGAGAACCAAAGCTCTTTGCCTCTAAGCTCCTTTAGAATATCAACATCTGCTTTTATAAAAGCCGTTCCATCCGGAGTAAAATACATATCGCCCTTTTTAAGTGGACGGTAATCCTCTGAATAATATTCAAAATTCATCTCCGACACCTGACGGGCATCACGAATCATAAGATTTTCAATTTCCCACTTAGAATCATAAATGTATCTTTTAAGCCAGCCGAAACGCAGACGAGTCCATTCCTCGGGACGCATAGAGCGTCTTACAACCTTAATATGTGCCAATGAAGTCCCTCCTTACACATCCTGGAAATAGGGCTTTTTGCGAACCGCCCTGACCTTTACTTCTGTATTCAAATCATTTTTTATTTGCTGTTCAATCCAATCGGTACAGCGATGTAAAATAAGACACTTTGAACATTCTCCCCTGAATAAAAGCTTCAGCTCGTTTGAATCAAGAGATATAAATTCCACCCAGCCGCCGTCGCCCTGAAGCTTTGGCTGCAAAACCGATTGAACATAATCCTGAATATTATCCATAGCGCCTCCAATAAATAATATAGTTAAAACAATGATTAACTTACATACTTTTAATAATTGATTTAATACTGCTTCTTATTTTTTCAAGCCTTTTCTGTGCATCCTTTGCAGACGGCTCTACAATTGAGTAATAAACCTTGATTTTAGGCTCTGTTCCGGACGGACGAACAGCAAGCCACGAGCCGTCCGACCAGATATATTTAAGCACATTTTCCTTTGGCAGATCATCTATACCCTTTGAATAATCGAGTACCTTTTCAATACCGTCAAAAAGCGATGCTTCCTGCTCTCTAAAATAGGACATAAGCTTTTGTATCTTTTCCGCTCCGTCCTTGCCTTTAAGAACGAACGGGTCGAGAAAATCAAGATAATATCCGTATTCGTCATATATTTCGTTAAGACCGTCGACAAGAGTTTTACCCTGATTTTTATACCACGCAGCCATTTGACAAATGAGCATTGAGGAAACGACTGCGTCCTTATCCCTGGCGTGAGTACCGACAAGATAGCCATAGCTTTCCTCATAACCGATAACAAATTCCTTTTCGCAGTTTTGCTCGTATTGATTTATTTTATCACCGATATACTTAAAGCCGGTAAGCGTTTCCTCAACCTGAAGCCCGAAGCTCCTGCCGATATTAGCGCCAAGCTCCGAGGTAACTATAGTTTTGATAAGCGTGGATTTTGGGCTAAGGGCCGGCTTTTTCATTGTAAGAACAAATTTAACAAGAAGCGCACCTGTTTGATTGCCCGTGAAAAGCTTATAATCATCGCCGTCCTTTACTGCGATACCGACACGGTCACAGTCGGGATCTGTTCCGAGAACAAGGTCTGCGCCGATTTCCCTCGCTTTTTTAATAGCGATTGTAAGAGCGTCTTTTTCCTCCGGATTGGGAGAACGAACGGTGGAAAAATTGCCGTCCGGAAGCTCCTGCTCTTTGACTACGGTAACATCAAGCCCCTCAAGCATACGCCTTACCGGGATATTGCCCGTACCGTGAAGAGGAGTATATACGATTTTAATATCACTTTTTTCTTCATAAAGAGACTGCTTTTTAACTTCACTGAGGAATGCGTCAAACTCTTTTTCTCCGATATATTCAATAAGCTCAGCTTTACCCTGACCGAAAGGTATGGACGAATAATCATCAATACGGTTAATATATTCGATTGCATTTTTCGCATCCAAGGTGCAAAACTGACAGCCCTTTGAATCGTACACCTTATAACCGTTATATTCCTTGGGATTATGCGAAGCGGTTATCATAACTCCTGCACAGCAATTAAGATAGTGCGTTGTGAAAGACAATACAGGAACGGGAACTACGGTATCAAAAATAAATACTTTTATACCCTGAGAGGCAAAAATATCTGCGGCGGTTTTTGCAAAAAATGCGGAATTATTCCTTGTATCATAGGCAATCACTACCGAAATATCGCCGCTGTTTTGAGCCTTTAAATATCTTGCAAGACCGAGAGTGGCTTTGCCTACCGTGTATTTATTCATACGGTTTGAGCCTGCGCCCATAATTCCCCTGAGTCCGCCGGTACCGAAAGCAAGGTCTTTATAAAATCTGTCCTCGATTTCTTTATCACTTTCAAGAGCCGACAGCTCCGCCTTAGTATCCTCGTCGGCAAAGGTGAGCCAACTTTCATATTTTTCTCTGTAATCCATAAAGCACCTCATAATAATTGATTATATTTTATTTGAAAAGGTTATATCTGCATTGTAGCACAAGCAAAGCAAAAATGCCATACAAATTATTTAAAATAGCTGTAATATTGGCATTTAATCATTCCGTTATAAAGTTTCCTGCGTTTATCGGCTTTCCTGCCGAAATTGCGTTCAAATTCTTCATCGGGGGAAATTATACCATATGATCTGCCCTTTTGCGGCAAAAATTTTTCGCCCATAATATGATAAATTTTTTCCGCTTCCCTGACATCGAGCATTCTTTCACCGTAAGGCGGATTTGTAACAAGAGTACAGTTTTGAGTATAAAAAGCAAAATCCTTAATATCCCTTTGTTCAAGGTGCATATATTTATCAACACCTATGCGTTTTGAATTAATCATTGTCAGCTCAAGAGCGTGAGGGTCAATATCACTGCCGTATGCGGCAAAATCAGTGTCTTTCTTAATTATATCATGACATCTCTGCCTTTCGCTCTTCCAGACGCTTTCTTCAATAAATCCCCAGCGGTCGCACTCAAAGTTCCTGTCAATACCGGGTGCAATATTATGGGCGAGCATTGCGCCCTCAATAAGAATTGTGCCGCTGCCGCAGCAAGGGTCATAAAGAGCGTGATAATGCCTTAAATGCGAAAGAGAGCAAAGCGCCGCCGCAAGAGTTTCCCTTATCGGGGCAATATTTGACTCCGGTCTGTAGCCTCGTTTATGAAGTCCTCTGCCGGTTGTATCAAGCATAATCACAGCTTCGTTTTTCATAATTGAAAATTGAATTTGATGAACAGGCCCGCTTTCCTTAAACAAGGATACTTTATATTCCTTTTTAAGCGATTCAACTACCGCCTTTTTTATAATCTTTTGGCAATCGGGTACGGAATGAAGAGTTGAATTAAGGCAGTATCCTTTAACGGGGAAAGTATCGTTACAGCCGATAAAATCAGCCCACGGTAATGCTTTAACACCCTCAAAAAGCTCTTCAAAGCTGCTAGCATTAAACCTGCCGAGAACAATGAGTATCCTTTCAGAAAAGCGGGAATTGATATTTGCCCTGGCGAGAATGTCCTTGCCGCCCTCGAAAAATACCCTTCCGTTTTCCACTCGAACATTTTGAGCGTCCATCATTTTAAGCTCATCGGCGACAAGCCCCTCAAGGCCCAAAAGGCACGGCGCCGTCATCAATAAATTCATAATTATTACCTGCGCATGTCTAAATTTATTTTTAAGGTTACACTACCGTATCATTTTGTTACGGTTGTAATCATTTGCATTATTCAAAGCTTAAAAAAACAGACCGAGAAAACCCGGTCCGAAATTTTCCTATCGCTTATTTTGATGACGAAATATCATAAAATACAATTTCGTTTGATTTAACATAGCCCTTTTCACGAGCCTTTTGTTCAATATAATCATCTAAGCTGTCGCTGTCTAAAACCGCCTGAAGCTCTTTATTTTCCTGCGTTTGCTCCTCGTACTCAGCACTGATTTCTTCCTTTTGACTTTCCAGTCTGCTGATGTCCTTGTGCTGGTTAATCGTACTTATACCGAAGACTACAAACAGTGCAAGGAGAAAAATGCCCGAAATAATCGTGAAAACATTTTTACCGCCGAAAAGCTTTTTATCCGACTTTTTATTCGACTTTTTCTCATTCCTGTTCTTTTTCATTATGTTCACATACATCAGCTTTTACTCGGTTAGGAATTTTTACTTTTATATTATAATATAAAACGGTAACATATTGCAATACTTTTTTTAAACTTTTTAGGCGATTTTTCACTTTTTTAACCGAATTTTAACTTTCTTTGCAATATACCGCTCCGCTTTGATGGATATCGAACCGAAAGTCCATATGTAAAGAAGAAAACCGACAAGCATAAAAACAAAATAATACGCCCGAATATTGCCGCTGTCATACACAATAAGGTAGGAAAATGTGGCAAGTGAGCATATTACCCAAAACAGTAAATCAAAAATAAAATCCGAATTGAACACAAGCCGCAAAATGCGGAGAAAATCGTAAAAAATGCCGAACATCACACCCAAAATCAGTGCAAAAAACCTCACCCACCGAAAAGTCTCTTTAAAAGCGAGAACAAACTGAATTTTTCACTGTAAACAAGCGAAACAATTTTTTCCGCTGACGCTCAAAAAATCCGCTTTCAACATTAAGTTTCTCGATATGAAGCATATCGCTCTTGATAGTCAGCTCTCCGCAGGAGCATATGGCTGAAATTTCTTCCTCGTTAAATGCGTCCACATCATTTACGCCGGTGACGGTCAGCTTTTCCCTGTTTGTGAGAGTTAAAATATGTTCCGAAACATTTTCCATAGTATACCACCCGATAAATTTTATGCCAAGCTCAAGCGAAATATTCGGATAAATACAATTAAAATCAAGGGTTATGTTCTTCTATATTTCCTCGTACATTGACGAAGCTTACTCCTTTGTGGCATATTTCGAAACGGAAAGTACCCTGTATTTATTTTCCCTTACGCCGAGGGAAATTTTGATTTCATCGCCAACCTTAACATTATACGACGCTCTTGCGACCTTACCGTTGACCTCAATCTTTCCGGCATCGCACGCTTCGTTTGCAACAGTTCTGCGCTTTATTATGTGTGAAAATTTTAAATACTTATCAAGTCTCATATAACACCTTAAAAATAAGTTCTTTTCTAATATTGGGATAAATTTACAACGGTCGGATAATATGTCGGATATGGTAACATGGTTTACAAAATGTCCGAGGAC
>JAJQGZ010000049.1 GCA_021200075.1 Clostridiales bacterium
CTTCAAAGCCGAGCTTTTTCAGTTCCTTTTGGCAATCCTTGGAAAATTGCGATTCATTGTCTGCAACAAGTACATTTAATTTATTATTCATTGAAAGGCCTCCTTGATTTGTTACTTCCACATATTACCACTTCGGAGAACAAATTGCAAGGTATTTTCGCTTATTTTGTTGTTTGATTTTCACTTTTCGTTATTTTAAACAAAAATCTGCTCCTTAATTTATGCTATTTGCTGAGAGTTTCCGATTCTTCCAACATATTTTGAGCAAATATTGCATATCCCTTTTCGGGATTATCAACAATAACATGGATCAAAGCTCCGACGAGCTTACCGTTTTGGATTATCGGAGAGCCGCTCATCCCCTGAACGATACCGCCTGTTTTTTCAATCAATTCATCATCTGTAATTTTTATCACCATATTTTTACCGTCGGCGGCACTTCGGTATGAAATGCGTGTTATCTCCACACTGTACAGCTTTGCTTTTTCGTCGTCAACGGTGCATAAAATCTATGCTTCTCCCTTTTCAACCTCTGTCGGCAAGGCTACGGCGCAGTGCATACTTTTATCAATTTCGCAGTCGTAATTGCCGTAAATTCCGTAATCCGTATTAACGCTCAGAGAGCCTATAACATCATCTGTAAAATCACAGGTGAGAGAACCTGCCTCGCCCGCCGTGCTTTTATAATTTTTTGTAACGGTTGTCTTTACCGCTTCTCCGTTCAAAATCGTCATTATCTCGTTAGTATCAACATCGGTTATAGGATGACCGAGAGCGGCGAGCGTGCTGTTTTTCGGATTATAAAATGTAATGGTGCCGATACCTGCCGTGGAGTCACGCACCCAAAGCCCGACCTTGTAGCACCCCTGCGACGGAGAATAGACAGGAGTGAGGGTAAAAATTTTATAAGCGGTATTTCTCTTTACTTTTATCTTATAGTCGGTTCTGTTATTATTATTCAAAATATTTTCAACCTGAGTGGAGGATGTCATTTTTTTCACCGTTTATTTCAACGATTATATCGCCCTTTTCTATACCGGCTTCCTCGGCGGGATTACAGCTTCCCAATGCGGTTTCGACATCCCTTGTATCGACAACTATAACTCCGTTGGTATAAAGCTTTATGCCGAAACTTTCACCGCTGACATAAACCGTCTTTTTTCTCCTGACGGGAGACTGTTACATCCTTGACCGGAATTATGCCGAAAAGCCTGATGTCGCTTTGAGCCGAGGAAACGGATTTGTCGTTTTGATAATCCACGGCAGTATCCGATGTACTGTGAGGCACATATATATTTTTATAGCTGACGCTTTCCAAATTATAAGTAACGGCATTATTGGGAAGAGCAAAACTGCCGAATATCACGAGGCAGTAAACAGCCGTAAGTATTACGGCAAGAACGCAGTCGAATATGCGAATAAACTTTTTCATAAAACCACCAAAGACTTAATTAAATTCCGTTTTGCATATATTATTTGCAAAAAAATAAGGGTATCAAGCGATGCCCTTAAAAAAATTATAATTAATTTTTGAAAGTTTAATTAAAACAATCGGTCGGCAATCAGATAGAAACCTCGTGAGCAACATTGTAAAGCTCAAGGTCAATTCCCTTTGTCATATTGAGAGCCTCGAAAATATCGTAATCAACAATTTCCTCCTTTTGGGCGGCTACAACGCGGTTGCCGATATTATCCATAAGAAGCTTAACTGCATAGTTGCCCATACGGGTTGCCATAACTCTGTCCTTTACAGTTGGAGAACCGCCTCTTTGAACATGGCCCAAAATAAGAGAACGGGACTCAACGCCTGTTTTAGCCTGAATTTCCTTGGCAAGGTCGTCAACATCGAGACGAACACCCTCAGCCGCAACAATAATGAAGTGCTTTTTACCGGTGCGCTGTGTTTTTTCCATACGCTCGATAATATGCTTTTGAACATCAAACTCAACCTCGGGAACAAGGATTGATGTAGCGCCGCAGGCAATACCTGCGTTAAGAGCAAGATAACCTGCTTTCCTGCCCATAACCTCAACGACTGTACATCTGTCGTGAGATTCGGAAGTATCACGAAGACGATCCACCATTTCCATAATAGTATTAAGGCAGGTATCATAACCAATTGTATAATTACAGCAGGCAATATCGTTATCAATGGTTCCAGGGACGCCAACACAGGGAATACCTCTTTCCGACAAATCCCTCGCACCTCTGAAAGAACCGTCGCCGCCGATAACGACAACACCCTCGATACCCCATTCCTGGCAAGTGCGAATAGCCTTTCTCATACCCTCTTCCGTAGCAAATTCAACCGAACGAGCAGAATAGAGAATAGTGCCGCCCCTGTTGATAATATCGGAAACGGTGCGAAGATTCATTTCAATAAAATCACCGTTGATGAGACCGTTATATCCTCTTATAACTCCGTACACCTTCATATCATTTTCGCAGGCGGTACGAACTACGGCCCTTACTGCGGCATTCATTCCCGGAGCGTCTCCTCCGCTTGTCAGCACGGCAATGGTTTTCATAATAAATTTCTCCTGTAACTGTTATTTCAAAATGTCATACCCTGTCAAGGGCTGATAGATATATTTTCAAAGCAGTACATCAAAGCATTGCAAAATCCTATTTATATTATCATATTTGCAAAAAAAGTCAAGTGCTGTCACGAGATTTTAATTATGCGTTAATCTTTTTCCGTTGATCTATACGGAAAAAACGACATTTTCATCCCCGAGTATCCTTTTAAGCTCTTTAAGCTGAGTTTCGTTGACATCGACAAATTCGCTCCTGTCACGAAGCTCGTATTCATTGCTGTCTGCGTAATAAAAATACAACGGAGTATTGCCGTCAAAAATATCCGTAACTCTTTTTGCAAGGCGGATATTATCGTCATCACGGCTTTTAAAGCGGAGGAAAAGACCTCTGCGCTTCTTCTTTCGGTTCTCTGCCGAATGCGAACGTTCGGCAGATGATATATCTTTTTCGCTCGGCGGAGGGAGAATCGAGTTTGCAATTATCTTTGCGTCCTTTTCCTCCTCCAAAGACAAAGTACCGTCTACCGTTATTATACTCGTATCGTAAATAAGCGGAGAAAACTTTTCAAGTATTTTAGGAAATACCAAAACCTCTATCGAGCCGTATAAATCCTCAACGGTTACGAACGCCATTGCAGAGCCGTTTTTTGTCTGTTTGAGAACCGTGCGTGTTATTATGCCGCAAAGCCTTACGGCTTGCCTGTCCTTATAGGCGGACATTTCCTCATTTCCGGCCTCTATTAGTTGGGAAGTGTTTGCAAAATTACCACGCAGGCAAAGCTCGTCGTACCTGTCCATAGGGTGACCGGAAAGATAAAGTCCGGTCATTTCCTTTTCCATTTTTAAAAGCTCGGTTTTTGAAAATTCATTGACATCGGGAAGCTGAAAATCAATACCCGTTTCCTCATTGCCGAGTTCAAAAAAGCCGACCTGACCGTATCTGGTGTTCTGCCTGTAATTATCAATATTTGTTACAAGCGTAGGCAACGCTTGGAGCATCTGCCGTCTGTTGGCGGCAAAGCAATCCATAGCTCCGCAGCGAATAAGACTTTCGGCGGCTCGGCGGTTAAAGTGCTTGTCCGCCATACGCATACAAAAGTCAGCCAAATCGGTAAAAGAACCGTTTTTACGCTCTTCTACAATATCATCGACAAATTCTCTGCCTACATTTTTTATTCCCAAAAGTCCGTAATTTATAACATTTCCGTTAGCGGTAAAACCACGCATAGATGTGTTAATATCGGGTGTGCCGAGTTTAAGCCCAAGGCGTTTGCACTCGGCTGTATATCTTGCAATTTTATTCGTCTGCTCCAAAACAGAGGTCATAAGAGCCGCCATAAATTCGGCAGGATAATAACATTTAAGATACGCCGTTTCATATGCGACAAGAGCGTAGCAGGCGGCGTGCGATTTATTGAAAGCGTATTTTGCAAAATCAGCCATTTGGTCGAATATTGCATTGGCGGCGGATGCGCTTATATCGTTTTTTGCACAACCGGCAATAAAGGTTTCCCTCTCCTGCTCCATAACGGATTTTTTCTTTTTACTCATAGCACGGCGGACAATATCGGCTCTGCCGTAGGAATATCCGGCAAGCTCCCTGAAAATCTGCATTACCTGCTCCTGGTAAACGATACAGCCGTAGGTATTTTCAAGTATGGACTTGAGCTTATCGGTAATGTAGCTTATCTTGGACGGATTATGCGAATTTTCAACAAAAGTATCAATCTGCTTTGCAGGGCCGGGTCTGTAAAGAGAGGTAGCCGCTATCAAATCCTCAAGAGCGGTAGGCTTTAAATTCATAAGCATCTGCTTCATACCCGAGGATTCAAACTGGAATATGCCCTCGGTCTGTCCCCTTGAAAAAAGCCTGAAAACGGCAGGGTCGTCGGTGGAAACCACTTTTATATTTATCCCGGCTGATTTTGAAGCGTCGTCGATAACGGTCAGGGTTCTCAGACCGAGGAAATCCATTTTAAGCAGACCGAGTTCCTCAAGCGTTGTCATAATATACTGTGTGACGGGAACGCCGTCGTTCGTTGCAAGCGGTACATATGACGAAACCGGGTCACGGGTGATAACAACTCCGGCGGCGTGGGTGGAGGTATTCTTCGGCATACCCTCAACCTTTTTGACAGTTTCTATAAGCTCGTTTACCTGCGGGTCGTTTTTCATTAAAGCGGAAAGCTCCTTTGACTTTTCCACCGCCTGTTCGATTGTAATATGAAAATCATTGGGAACAAGCTTTGCAACCGCATCGACGAAGGAATACGGCATACCCATAACTCTGCCGACATCCCTGATAGCGGCACGGGTTGCAAGAGTGCCGAATGTAACTATCTGTGCAACATGGTCGCTTCCGTATTTCTGCGTGACATAATCTATAACCTCCGAACGGCGTTCATAGCAAAAATCAATATCAAAATCAGGCATCGATACCCTTTCGGGATTTAAAAAACGCTCGAAAAGGAGATTATACTTCATAGGGTCAATATCGGTTATACCCATACAATAAGCCGCAACAGAGCCTGCTCCGGAGCCTCTGCCGGGCCCTACCGGAATACCCTTGCTGTGGGCAAAGGAAACGAAATCCGCCACAATCAAATAGTAATCGGTATACCCCATTTTTTCAACAGTGTCAAGCTCATAGTACAGCCTGTCGTAATATTCCTTGGGCGGATTTTCGTCGTATCTTTTTTTCATTCCCCGCATACAGAGCATTTTGAAATAATCAAAATGATTCATATTATCGGGAGTTTCGTAATAAGGCAGTTTAGTATTGCCGAACTCAAAATCAAAATTACATCTGTCGGCAATAAGCTGAGTATTGCTCAAAGCGTCGGGAACATCGGAAAAAAGCTCACGCATTTCATCCTCGCTTTTGAGATAAAATTCCTCTGCGTGAAATTCAAGACCGGTGTCCTCGCCGATTATGTGATTGGTTGCTATACAGATAAGCACCTGCTGAATTTTCGCATCTTGCTTTTCAATATAATGCACATCGTTAGTGGCGACAAGAGGGATATTACATTCCCTTGAAATTCGCTTTAATCCCTCGTTAACTGTCTTCTGCTCGGCAAGTCCGTGATCCTGAAGCTCGAGGAAAAAATTATCCTTTCCGAACACATCACGGTACCAAAGCGCCGACCTTTTTGCAGAATCGTAATCACGGCTTAAAAGAGCCTGGGGAATTTCCCCTGCAAGGCAGGCGGAAAGGCAAATCAGACCGCCGTGATATTTTTCGAGTATATCACGGTCAACACGGGGTTTGAAATAAAATCCCTCTGTGTATGATTTTGAAACAAGCTTTATAAGATTTTTATATCCGACTTCATTTTCACAAAGCAGAATGAGGTGGTTATAATTTTTATCAAGCGCATTTTCTTTATCAAATCTGGTTCTTGCGGCGACATAAACCTCACAGCCGATAATCGGCTTTATACCCTGAGAGCGGCAAGCCTTATAAAAATCAACAGCCCCGTACATATTACCGTGATCCGTAATTGCAAGGGACTGCATACCGAGACTCTTTGTACGCATAACCAACTGCTCGATTCGGCAAGCGCCGTCGAGAAGCGAAAATTCAGTATGCGTATGCAAATGAGTAAACATTATTTCAACATTCCTTTATACCGTGAAGAATAAATATGAACCGTGAGTATCAAAAATATGGTGCTATAAATCCAAATCCTGTGATATTTCGACAATTCTTTTGAGCCGATGATTTACCCCGGAGCGTGAAAGACCGCTGAGCTTTGCCAAATCCGAAAGGGATGCTTCGGGATTTTCAAGCCGTAAGTCGGCGATTTCCTCCAGCTCTTTTTTGAGGTAATTCAGTCCTCTTTTTTTCTTAATTTTTTCAACAGCCGCAATTTGCTCGCAGCTTGCATTCACCGTTTTTTCGATATTGGCTGTTTCACAATTTGCGGCACGGTTAGCCTTATTTCGTATATCCTTGACTATTTCAATATTCATCATATCGAACATTGCCGATGAAGCGCCGATTAAATAAAGGCAGTCCTCTATCGTTTCGCTGTCTTTATAATAGACGATGTTATATCCCTTTCTGATTACCGTTTTGGGCGGTATATCACATTCTGAAAGGAGAGTCGCAATGCTCTTTGACAAATTAAGATACGGCACAGTAAATTCGAGGTGATAATCCTTTTGCGGGTCGGAAACAGTTGCGCAGGAAATAAACGCTCCCGCAAGAAAAGCGTTGACGCAGTTATCGCAGGTAAAATTGGAATAATTGATTTTAAGACTTCCGGCGGTTTCGTGGGAGAAAACCTTTAATATCCTTTCGCAAACCGCTTTATCCTCCGCCATAACGGAGTAGCTCCTCGCCTGAGGAGTTGCCTTGACCGAGCATTTTACATTGCAGTATTTGTACAATAAATCGCAGTACAGCTTTGCCGCTTCTTTATTTTCCGTCTGAATACCAACGCCGTAAACGGAAAAGCTTTTGCCGAAAAGGCTCATTCCGTACAAAAACGCTTTTTCACAGCATTGATTTTCATATTCATTTTTCAGCAATTCGTCCTTGACCTGTTTTGAAAACGACATTTTAATTAATTCTTTCTGCGCTATCTGCGGTTAATATCCCTGTGGTAAACGGAAACATTATCCCACTTTTTTGAAAAATAATCGTTAAGTGCCTCCGCTATGGCGACGCTCCTGTGATTTCCGCCCGTACAGCCGATTGCAAAAACTATCTGGCTCTTGCCCTCTTTTATATAAAGAGGATTCAGAAAATCGAGCAAATCTATCATCTTTTTAAGCAATTCGTTTGACTCATCAAATGAGAATACAAAATTCTTTACCTCATCATCAAGCCCGGTTTTATCCCTCAAAGCCTCGTTCCAATAAGGATTAGGCAGACACCTTACATCAATTACAAAATCCGCCGAGGACGGAATACCGTACTTGAAGCCGAACGACATACAGTGAATGCTCATCACTTCCCTGTTGCCGCCGAGCAAAATCCTTGCAAGCTGTGAACGAAGCTTTGGAGTGTCAATATCCGTTGTATCTATCACATAATCCGCTTTAAGGCGAAGCGGAGCGAGAATATTCTTTTCGTAAGCTATCGCTTCCGAAATATTGCCGTTGAATTTATCGGCAAACGGATGCTTCCTGCGTGTGAGCTTGTATCTTTTTAATGCCTCGCTGTCCTTGACATCAAGGTAAACTATCTTGGAATCGTAGCCGAAGCTTTTCGCATCGTCAACACTGTTGATGAATTTTTCAAAAACACGGCTCGATCTAACATCGACAGCCATAGCAACTTTTTGGTATTCGTTGCCCTTGGAAAGTAAATCCATAAAGGTTGTTATAAGCTCCGGAGGCATATTGTCAATGCAATAATATCCTACATCCTCCATAAAGCCCATTGCGGTGGATTTACCCGCACCGCTTACACCGGTTATAATAATAAGCTCCTTGCTCATAACGCTGTCCTCTCTGATTTAGTTTATTTTAATTTTAGTTTATTTTAATTTTAGTTTATTTTAATTAACTGTCATATAGTTAAAGTAATTGCTTTTAAATTGGTGAATTTATCGCTGTTGTCGTTTAGATACTTTTAGATTAGATATATTTATTCAATACATCCAGCATTTGTTCGTCAATACAGTATAGATTGTTGGCATAGCTGTTATCCGAACAACACAATCCCAATTCATTTTCAGTGTTGGGTGAAACATACCCATACGAATAAACGGCGGAAAAATCTTTATACTTAATACCGATAAAATAATCTTCTTCAATATGTGGTTTTTCTTCGCAGAAGCTTTCCTCCGAATAACTTGCGTTTGAAGCGGAAATGAGTAATTGGCTGATTGCGTCAATATCCGATTCGTCAACAATACTTACGCAGTTACTGTCAAAATAGCCTTGGCATTCATCAGATGAAATTATAATTTTTTCTATTTCATCACCGTTTCTGTAATCGGGAAAAGTATAATCTGCTTTTGCATATAATTCATAATTACATATTAAAAACATATTATAGCTCTCATCTTTATAAACCTTTGCCTTTTTTATTCGGTGTTTTATCAGTGTCATTGACATCGCCGAAAAAGATTTTAACACTGTTCATTTAGCGTCATCGGGAATATACCATATTGAGCCTATGCTCATTCCGTTGTCATCAACATATACATATACATTATTTTCATGATAACAAACAATATCTTCAGCCTCCAACGAGCCGCCGCTGTTGCAAGCCGAAAGAACAAAAACTAATGCTAATGACAATAAAATCATTTTTTGTAATCGTTTCATAATTTTCACCTTTTGGATGTTCAACGGTTATTTTTTTCATCGTCATAACATTACCGTTAGCGTCATAAGTCAAAAATTTATTTTTTATGCTTGCTATGCTGTTTAGACTTTTTAATATCTTATTGTATTGAAATACAAAAAGAGCAGTATTTACTATAAATATGCAAAGCATAGAAAGCGCCAAAAATATTCCTAATTCAAAAATGCTGTTTGATTTAACATACGACACTATAATAATACAAACAAATATTATTATAGGAATTAAAAGTATTATAAACCAAAACGAAATTAACTCCATCAGTCTGTTTTTTAGTGCTTTTTTTTGAAAACCAGTTGTGAATTTGAACATCTTCCGAAACCCAATAAAAACAATTAAATTTTCCAAAATCTTTTTCTTCTAAGAGTACGGAAGTTTCGTTTTTTATTTCTGCTTCTTGTGTCTTAAACCAAAAATTGCTCACTAAACTGTCTGCGGCAAATTCATAAAAAGAAATAAATTCTCGTTTTTCAAATGTTTTTTGACTTTCAAGAAAAAAGCTAACAATCGATAATATGATAAAACCAATTATATTTTTCTTTTCATTATTATTATGTACGATTTCAATCTTTTTTGCATTTTCAGGAAGCACAATTTGGTAACGATTTTTCAAATTAATATTTTTATAGATTTTATTATCTACCCTGCATATTAAAAAATCTTTCCTATCGGTTTTTAGTGTTAATTTCATATTTCACCTGAAATTAACAATGCACTTCGTAATAGTACCAATTGCCGTCAATTTTACTTGTCAAATACCAATCTGCTCCGGTGTTTTTCGCACCGTTTACATATAAATTTTCCTTAACTTCTCTGAATGTACATTTTTCTTTTTCCGTGACATTTTCTTCAAACGGTGAATTTTCACAATAATCTCCGTTGAATGAATAATACAGTCCGCCGTAATATCCGTTTGTACCACTGTATTCAAAAAATAAACACGAATTATAATATGTAACACTGCAAATATCTGTATTTTTTTAATTCATTTGTCAGTGGATAAATATCGTAATCTAAAAAGTAAGAGTCAAAATTTTCCTCCGATACAACTCCGCCGTAATATTTATAATACCCGTCCGCACTGCTAATTTTGTCATCAATTTCAAACGAGTTAACATAGTTATCAAAAACAGTTTTGTTGCCGTAATAATAATTCTCCAGATTTTCATTATACGAATAATTAAACTGAAACAAGTTGAAACAAGTATAACATTAATAACAAAATCGCAATTACGGCAAAAGTGACAATACTGCTTTGATTATACTTTTTATTTTTCGGCATATTGTTTGTTTCCCATTAATAATCAAATTATTTTGTTATTCTGATTTCCGGTTCGAGCTTTACACCCTTTTCTTTAAAAACGGTATCAATACAAACATCGCACAAGGCGGTGACATCCGCACAGGTGGCGTTACCGATATTGATTATAAAGCCTGCGTGCTTTTCACTGACTTGCGCTCCGCCGATAGTTCTGCCCTTTAAGCCGCATTCCTGAATAAGCGCTCCCGCAAAATGCCCGGGAGGTCTTTTGAATGCAGAGCCTGCCGACGGATATTCAAACGGCTGTTTTTCCCGCCTTTTGGAGATAAGCTCATTCATTTTAGCCTTAATTTCGTCACGGTTACCC
>JAJQGZ010000021.1 GCA_021200075.1 Clostridiales bacterium
AGTAAGATGCGAAATATGGAAGTTTTTGGGTGAAATATCCTACGGGCTTTTCCTCGTCCACGGCGTATTTTATAACGGATTCAGAGGAACCGATATTTTATATCGAAAACGACCTGCTCTATATTCTTGCGGTGATTGCGGTGTCGATAGCAGTTGTAGCCGTGCTTCATTGGCTTTCGGCACAAATAATTAAACTATATTTTAAAATTACGGATAAATTCAGCGGAAAGGTGGTTGAAACCTTACAATGAAAAAAATAGGAATTATGATACCCTGCTACAACGAGCAGGAAAATATTGTTCAAATATGTGAAGCGGTGGAAAAGGAAATTACAACCGAGCTTCCTCAATACGATTACGAGATAGTTATAATCGACAATTGCTCCACCGACAATACCCAACCTTTGATACGCTCGATTTGCCGTGACAATCCAAAAATTAAGGCTATCTTTAACGCAAAGAATTTCGGGCAGTTCAACTCCCCTTATTACGGTATGCTCCAGGTTGACGGAGACTGCATAATACCGATATGCGCCGATTTCCAAGACCCGGTTGAGATGATACCCAAATTTGTACACGAGTGGGAAAACGGATATAAAATCGTGTGCGGTATCAAGTCATCGAGCAAAGAAAACAAAATTATGCGCTTTACCAGAACCTGCTACTACAAGCTGATTAAAAAAATGTCGTCAGTCGAGCAGATTGAGCATTTTACCGGCTTTGCACTTTATGACAGGAGCTTTATCGAGGTTCTGCGTGATTTGGACGACTCCACACCTTTCATCAGAGGTATTGTCGCCGAGCTTGGCTATAAGCGCAAGGATATTGAATTTGAACAGCCGAAACGCAAGGCGGGCAAAACGCACAATAATTTTTACTCCCTTTACGATGCGGCGATGCTTTCGTTCACATCATATACCAAAATCGGCTTGCGTATCGCTACATTCACGGGCTTTGCAATAGGAATAATCAGCTTTATTGTGGCGATTATTTATCTTATTATGAAGCTGATTTGGTGGGATCGTTTCCCGGGCGGTACCGCTCCCACGATTATCTGTTGTCTGTTCCTGGGCGGAGTTCAGCTTTTCTTCCTCGGATTTTTGGGAGAATATATTATGAATATAAATGTGAGAGTGATGAAACGACCTCTCGTTGTTGAAGAGGAACGGATTAATTTTGAAAAATTGCCGGATTGTGATAGAGGCACGGAGAATAACTGCTCCGATGAAAAAAAGAAAGAGGACTAATCCCTTTAAACAAAGCAAAATCAAGGAGAAATTTATAATATGAATCGGTTAAAAGAAAAAAGGCATTCACTGCGATACCTTACGGTTAACAAGCTTTACTTCGGTTTAGCGTTCTTACTTGTCGGCGTTTCGGTTATCGTTATCGCCGTCACCGGCGGAGAAGCATTTGAAAATCTCTACTGGCACGGAGACACGGTCGGCATTTATCCCGATTTGTTTGAAAGTGTTATTCAGGCACGAACCGGAAATCCGTATGAACTTGACGCTATCTATCCTGCTTTTGCTTATTGCCTGATATATTTCTTCAACTTTTTCATTCCCGGCGACTATGACGATAATTTCGGCAGTTTAAGCTCAATATGCAGTAATACGGAAACCTTGGTAATAGCGCATTTATTTTACGCATTTATCACCCTTGCGATAGCATATTTTATCGTTAAAACATTCGGAGATGACAAATGTAAAGGCAAGTATCTGCTTGTATTGGTTTTCATAACATCATCACCGTTTATTTTCCTTATCGAAAGAGGAAATACCGTAATTATTACAATCGTTTTCCTTTTTATATACATTCTTTATTATAACAGTGAAAATAAAAAGCTCAGAGAGATTGCGCTCATCTGCCTTGCCTGTGCGGCGGCTATGAAGCTTTACCCGGCTGTTTTCGGTCTGCTTTTGCTGTCCGATAAAAAATTTAAAGAAGCAATAAGGGCGATTATTTACGGCATTGTTTTATTCGTTGTTCCGTTCTTCTTTATGGGCGGTTTGGACGAGATACCGACGATGCTTTCAAATATCCTTACCCTTAATTCAAATACTATCACGGGCAGTACTGGCTTCGGATACGGCTTCAAGGTAAATGCGACAAGCAGTATCGGCTGTGTACTTGAGTGGCTTACGGGAAAAAGCAGTACCATATATATCAAAATAGGAGTTTACTTTTTTGTCGGTCTTTTACTTGCAAGTTCGTTTTTCCTCAAATCAAGGTGGAAAAAGGTTGCAGCGCTGTCATTGATAGTAATTTTGATGCCCGACTTCAGCTTTATTTATAATGTAATCTACCTGCTTGTTCCGCTTGCACTTTTCATTAAAGAAAACGGCAGAAAAAGACTTACATTTGTAAATTATTTATATACGCTTCTTTTTGTCGGTGCGTTTGCTCCGCTCCCGTTCGGAGATATTTTCCGCTCAATCGGCGGATACAATAGTATGAACTGGGTAACACTTGTATCCTCGCTCTGTCTTATCGCTCTGGCAATTTTGCTTGCCATTGAGGGAATTTACAGATGCGTTGCCGAAAAGCACAAAGTACTGATAGCGGTAACCGTTGCCGGCTCGCTTGTAATTTCCGCCGTACCTCTTGTTCTTAACGATAATTCAAAAGCCGATATTCTTACCGAGAAAAGCGTTTGGACTCTTACAGATAATGAATCTGAGGAGCTTAATGAAATTTACGACTTTGTAATTTCCGATACGGTTAAGGACGGCAATGTTCTGTGCTTCCCCTATGTCGATACGCTTTCCGTATTTGATGATTACAGTAATACCTATTGGTATTCGGAGCTCGAAGCCGGCAATACCGTTACTGTTTCTCGTTTATTCAAATCTTTGAGTCCGCAATTTGTTGTACTTGATTTGAGCAACTATGCCAATTTTAAAATAATGCTGAAAAACGAAGAGTGTTCGGAATCCGAATATGACAACCTTATGTCTATGCAAACGGACATTATCGAATATCTTAACAAATACGATTACAGTGTTGTTGATTATATAAAAACAGAAAACGACCGTATAATTGCTGTGTGGGAAAAAACCGAATACGCCGAAGAGCCCGATTTTTGGAATGACGGCGGAAACGGCACAAAAGATGACCCGTATATTCTCTCCACAACCGAACAGCTCGCTCTTTTCAGCGACATTACAAACTGCGGAAGATCTTTCAGCAAGGAGTATGTTGCGCTTGGCTGCGACATTGACGCATCTGAAATCGAAGATTTTAAACCAATAGCAAAATACGGAACGGTCGGTTGTTTCGGCGGAGTATTCGATGGTCAGGGTCACACAATCAGCAATCTCACCATTGCATATGAAAAAGAAACGACCAGTACCGGTTACTGCAATGCTTCATTCGTCAACAATCTAAACGGAATGATAGTTAATCTCTGCATAGAGGATTCCTATTTTTCAGGCTACTGTTGCTCGGTATTTGCTCGTGTAAGTAATACAACAAGCGCAATTGTTGTAAACTGTATTTCAAGAAACAATACTCTTGAAGCCGGTGCAAGAGCAGGAGCGTTTGCCGACCAATACGGAGCAACACTTCTCAACTGTATTGCAATTAATAACGACCTTACAGCGGAAAAATCATATGGCTTTGTAAGTATTAAAAATTCGGGAGCGACCGTTGTTCACTGCTATTCAACCGCAACCGATGAATTTAACACATCAACCGTTATTTCAGCTGATGTTATTAATACAAAAACTTTTGCTTCTGTTCTCAACGGTTCGATTGACACTTATGAGGATACTCAACTCAAATACAATAAAAAGCGAAAGAAATCTTCAAATAAAATAATTATTCCAAACTATAAACACTGGACTGTTAAAGACGGAGTCCTTTCATTTGCTTAATTATTGCAAATGAAGTGCTATTGAAGAAAGGTCTTAGTTATGAAAAGAATTTTAACTTACGGGACATTTGATTTGCTTCACTACGGGCATATTTGTCTGCTTCAGCGAGCCAAGGCTCTCGGCGATTATCTGGTGGTGGCGCTATCAACCGATGAATTTAACGCCGGCAAGGGCAAAAAGGCTTACCACACCTACGAAACCCGCAAAAAAATGCTTGAAGCAATACGCTATGTTGACCTCGTTATACCCGAAAACAGCTGGAAGCAGAAGCTCAGCGATGTAAGGGAGTACCATATCGACACCGTTGTTATGGGCGGAGACTGGAAAGACAGCGACAAGTTCGATTACCTCAAGGATTACTGCGAGCTTGTGTTCCTCGACCGAACTCCCGGAGTTTCCACCACGATGATTAAGCAGGACTTGGGGCTGAAAGACGCTGTTGACGGAGTTGACCAGCTTCCCGACTAACCGGACGAGTAAACAAGGATGCCCATAAAGCGGTCATAACAGTTCAATAATAAACAGCTTTTTTGTCAATGTCGGAAATAAATTTGTGGCGGGCTGATGATATCCGCTCCTACGGAATTTTCGGTAAATCAAACTTCGTTCACCTTTCCTTGCATGAAGAGGCAAATCGGTAATTATATTTAAACGCAAAACAACCTGCCCGAATTTCAGGCAGGTTGTTATTTTTCGTATTTACAGCTCCTCAATCAGAGCTTCGGTAACTCTCTGTGCGGCTTTGCCGTCGTCAAGATAGTTGAACTTGGCGTTGAAAGCCTTGTATTTTTCGTCAAAGTTGCGGCTGTAATCCACATTTTTTATCGCCTCGATAAGCTCGTCCTCGGTTTGAACAATCGGGCCGGGCAACTCGTCAAGCCTGATGTAAAATCCCCTTATCTCCGTACCGTACGCTTCAAGGTCGTACATATAGAAAATTTCCGGTCGCTTCAAATTGGCATAGTCGAAAAAGACGGACGAATAATCCGTAACAAGCAAATCGGATATAATATAAAGCTCGTTAATATCGTTCCACCTCGACACATTGTAAGCAAAGCCGGTATATTTTTCAAAATCAAATAAATTCGCAACAAGATAATGCGCGCGGAAAAGGATTATATATTCGTCGCCGAGAGCGTCCCAAAGCCTGTCGAAATCCACCTCGGTCTTATAGGTATAGCCCACTCCGGCACGGTGCTGATTATCCCTCCAGGTCGGAGCGTAGAGAATATATTTTTTATCCCTCGGCAAATCGAGCCTTTCGATAACCGAGTCAACATCATCCTGCGTATAATTGGTTAGAAAATCATTCCTCGGATAGCCGAGCTCAAGCACTGCGTCTTCCCGTCCGACCTTTTTCAAATTCCATGCGGTTATGAATTTCTCCGCCGCAAAGTGCGACGGCGCAAGAATATATTTGAATTTTTCGGCGTCGATACGGTACTTATCCCTGGTTTCGTCACGGGTGTTCATAGCATTGTCGGATATGCCGATGTCGTAACCGAGCCTTTTAAGCGGCGTGCCGTGCCAAAGCTGGATATACACCTGATCGTCCTTTGGATAAAACTGGTCGGCAATACGATAATTAAGCACCCAGTATTTTGCGGCTGCAATTGCTTTTTGATAACCCTTTGCGTTGACATTCGCCGAGACAATATATGTGTTTGGATTATCAAGCACGGCGGTAAAATTCTTAGGCTTGCGAAAAGCCCATATGAATGTGTGATCCTCAAAACGTTTATCGTTTAGCATATAATCGTATATCGCCTTGGGGCTGTCGCCGTAGCTCCTGCCGTCAAATGCGGAGAAAAGGATAATCTTGGGGTCTGTCTTGACTGTGGTTTTATATTCGTCAAAAGCTTTTTTCTTACTCTTGCACATAATATGGCGCACCTGAGTACGCAGAGTGTTTTGCTTTTTTAAAACCCTGATACCTATTTTCCTGATTTTTTTATACATCCTCGGTTCCCTGCTCACTCCGCCGGGTGTATAGAGAGTTTCGAGGTTATTTTTATCAATCCACACTTCGGTTCCCCTTCTCGCCAAAAAATCATATATTTTTATTTTGCGTACTTTCATATATTATACTCCTCAACTTCGCACGGTTCGGTGACTTTCTTCAATGGATATTATAATCCATAAAGCCTTTTCAGTCAACAAAGTATTGGCATATTTCGTCAAAATTGCAATTAATTTGATAAAAAGCAAAAAGTTTTTTGATTGTGAAAATCTTGCCTTTTTTGTTTCACGCAATTTTGTAACCTTTTTGTTGCCTTTAACAGCAGGGAAAAGGCAATATTTACCTGTGAAACAGACAAAAATCGGATAATCTACATATATGAATTTTTCAGCTTTTAAAAAAATAAAAGCACAATATCTTGTATTTTTTTATGAATTTGCTATTGACATATACAAGTTATTCTGTTATTATAAATTTAGTCGCTCACAATTCGTGTAGCCGTTTTGTAATAATTTCGGCTCCGATTGCCACTGACAAATTATAAAGGGGGAAAAGAAAATGAAGATTATTAAGAGAAGCGGCTCGGAAGCGGATTTTGATATAAAGAAAATCATAAAGGCAGTTTCAAAGGCGAATGCCGCCTGCAAAAAAGAGGAACTTACTCCGTCCCAAATTAACGAGATAGGCGAATATATAGAATTTAAGCTGTCAAAAGCAGGCAGGGCTTATTCCGTTGAGGAAATACAGGATATTGTCGAGAATCAAATAATGGCACAGGGTGCGTTTGAGGTTGCGAGAAGATATGTTAAATACCGCTACACCCGTTCGCTTATCAGAAAGGCGAATACAACCGACAATCAAATTCTCTCCCTTATCGAATGTAATAACGAGGAAGTTAAGCAGGAAAATTCAAATAAAAACCCGACTGTAAATTCCGTACAGCGTGACTATATGGCAGGCGAGGTATCGAAGGATATTACAAAGAGAATACTCCTGCCCCAGGATATTGTCGAAGCGCACGAGAACGGGCTTATCCATTTTCACGATGCGGACTACTTTGCCCAGCATATGCACAACTGCGACCTTGTAAATCTTGAGGATATGCTGCAAAACGGCACCGTTATTTCCGAAACTATGATAGAAAAGCCCCATTCTTTCTCAACCGCCTGCAATATCGCAACGCAGATAATTGCGCAGGTTGCAAGCTCTCAGTACGGCGGTCAATCAATTTCGCTTGCGCACCTTGCTCCGTTTGTGCAGATAAGCCGTGAAAAAATACGCAAGAGCATTATTGAAGAAAATGAGCAGTTCGGTCTTGAAATGAACGAGGAGCAGCTCACCTCTTTAACCGAAAAGAGACTCAAGGAAGAGGTTTCCAGAGGTGTGCAGACCATTCAGTACCAGGTTGTAACCCTGCTCACCACCAACGGACAGGCACCGTTTGTTACGGTATTTATGTACCTTAACGAAGCAAAGAACGAGCAGGAGAAGAAAGACCTTGCGCTGATTATCGAGGAAACGCTCAACCAGAGAATACAGGGCGTTAAAAACGAGAGCGGAGTATGGATTACTCCCGCTTTCCCGAAGCTGATATATGTGCTCGAGACTGACAATATTACCGAGGATTCGCCGTATTGGTACCTCACCGAACTTGCGGCAAAATGCACGGCTAAGAGAATGGTGCCGGATTACATCTCCGAAAAGAAGATGCTTGAATACAAGATTGACAAGAACGGAGAGGGTCACTGCTACACCTGTATGGGTTGTAGGAGCTTCCTCACACCGTATGTTGACGAAAACGGCAAGCCGAAATATTACGGCAGGTTCAACCAAGGGGTTGTAACGCTCAATCTTGTTGACATCGCCTGCTCCTCCGGCGGAGATATGACTAAGTTCTGGAAAATTTTTGACGAGCGTCTTGACATTTGCTACAGAGCGTTGATGTGCCGTCACAATAGATTAAAGGGTACATATTCCGATGCGGCGCCGATTCTTTGGCAGTACGGTGCGCTTGCAAGGCTCAAAAAGGGCGAAACCATCGACAAGCTCCTTTACGGCGGATATTCCACAATCAGTCTCGGCTATGCAGGGCTTTACGAATGTACAAAGTATATGACCGGACAGAGCCATACAAGCGAGGACGGCGGCAAGGAATTTGCTCTCAGCGTTATGAGATATATGAACGACGCCTGCAAAAAGTGGAAAGAAGAGAACAACATCGACTTCAGCCTTTACGGCACTCCGCTTGAATCCACAACATACAAATTTGCAAAATGCCTGCAAAAGCGTTTCGGCATTATCCCCGGCGTTACCGACAAGAATTATATTACAAATTCCTATCATGTCCATGTCACCGAGGAAATCGACGCATTCACAAAGCTTAAATTTGAGTCCGAATTTCAGGCGCTTTCTCCGGGCGGCGCAATATCTTATGTTGAGGTTCCGAATATGCAAAACAATATTCCCGCCGTTTTGCAGGTTATGAAATATATTTACGACAATATTATGTATGCGGAGCTTAACACAAAGAGCGATTACTGCCAGTGCTGCGGCTACGACGGCGAAATTCAGATTGTTGAAAACGAAGACGGCAAGCTGATATGGCAATGCCCCAACTGCGGTAACCAAGACCAGGACAAGATGAATGTGGCAAGGAGAACCTGCGGTTACATCGGAACACAGTTTTGGAACCAGGGCAGAACGCAGGAAATCAAGGAAAGAGTGCTTCATCTGTAATAAACATTATGAACTATGCTGAAATAAAAACAAATGACATCGCAAACGGCGAGAGCGTACGCACCTCGCTGTTTGTTTCCGGCTGTAGGCATCGGTGCAAAAACTGCTTTAACGAGATTGCGTGGGATTTTTCAAGCGGAAAGGAATTTACCGACGAAACCGCCGAATATATTTTATCCTCCTGTGACCGCAGCTGGATAGACGGGCTTTCGCTTTTAGGCGGAGAACCGTTCGAGCCGGAAAATCAGGGTGAATTGCTCCGCCTTGTTGCAAAATTTAAAAGCCGTTTCCCGACTAAAAGCATATGGTGCTATTCAGGATTTACCTTTGAGGAAATCACGGGTAAAGCTCCGTCACGGGCGTTTACGGACATAAGCGGCGAGCTTCTGTCAAAAATCGACATACTTGTGGACGGCAGGTTCGTTGAGGAAAAAAAGGACATCACCCTTGTATTCAGAGGATCGTCCAACCAACGGATAATAGATGTCAAAAAAACACTTGAAAATAACGAAATTGAAATTTACCTTAAATGACCGACAACAAATATAAACCGACGATAACCGCCTGCTTCACCGGCTATATTGTGCAGGCGATAGTCAATAATTTTGCGCCGCTTTTATTCGTCACATTTTCAACTGCCTACGGTATCGAGCTGTCGCAGATAACATTTCTCGTAACCGTGAATTTTGCCGTGCAGCTTACGGTAGATTTGCTTTCCGCAAAGCTAATAGATAAAATCGGCACACGAACGGCGATGGTAGCCGCCCATATTTTATCCGCATTAGGGCTTATAATGCTGACATTCCTGCCCGATATTGCTTCAAATCCGTTTGCGGGTCTACTTATCTGCGTAGCCGTCTATGCGGTCGGCGGCGGAGTTTTGGAAGTTTTGGTAAGCCCGATAGTGAAATCCTGCCCCACGAATAATAAGGAAAAGGCAATGAGCCTGCTCCACTCGTTTTACTGCTGGGGTCATGTGGGCGTTGTGCTTGTGTCAACGCTGTTTTTCACCGTTTTCGGTATTGAAAATTGGAAAATTCTCGCTCTGCTCTGGGCGGTACTCCCCGTAGTGAACGCATTTGTGTTCACCAAAGTACCGATTGCGCCGATTATCGCCGAGGGCGAAAAGGGGCTGACGGTAAAAGAACTTTGCTCGAAAAAAATATTTTGGGTTCTCTTTATAATGATGCTTTGCGCAGGAGCAAGCGAACAGGCGGTAAGCCAGTGGGCGTCGGCATTTGCCGAAGAGGGTCTCGGCGTAACAAAGACTGTCGGCGACCTTGCAGGCCCGCTTTCGTTTGCAACGCTTATGGGGCTTTCCCGTGCATTTTACGGCAAATTCGGTGACAAAATAAGCCTCGATAAATTTATGGGAGTAAGCTGTGTGCTTTGCATAATTTCATACCTGCTCATTTCCCTTTCACCAAGTTCCGTGCTGAGCCTTATTGGATGCGGTATCTGCGGACTGTCTGTAGGAATGATGTGGCCCGGCAGCTTCAGCAAGGCTTCATCTGCGCTCAAAAACGGCGGTACGGCAATGTTTGCGCTGCTTGCACTTGCAGGCGACCTCGGCTGTACGGCAGGCCCCACGCTTGTGGGAATGGCATCGGACGCTTTCAGCAATGATATGAAAACGGGTATACTCTGCTCCGTCATCTTCCCTGTTTTGCTCCTGTTCGGAATATATGCTTGCAGAAAAATACAGATAAAAATTAAATAGATAAAAGGTTAAAATGCACGAAAACCCTGAGAACATTACGCTCTCGGGGTTTTGTTTTTATGATTTAAAAGCGAGCGGATAATATGTCGGATATGGTAACATGGTTTACAAAATGTCCGAGGA
>JAJQGZ010000221.1 GCA_021200075.1 Clostridiales bacterium
TGTCCTCGGACATTTTGTAAACCATGTTACCATATCCGACATATTATCTGCCTGCATTAAAATTGCCTTACCTGCATTTACCACCGACTTGCCTATGTCTTGAACAAGCTACAATGATTTTTAAATGCTCTGTATTTGGTTTTTTATTATTTGTAATCAACCGAAAAATTCTGAAATTCAACATAAAGGGGATTGTGAATATGAAGAAATTTTTAAGCTTGCTTTTGTCTTTTACAATGCTTATGACAATCACGGCAGGTCTTGACCTTTCCACATATGCGGCGGAAACAGCTTATACCTGTGGAGACAATATTACTGCTGTTTATGATTCTACGACGAAAGTGCTTACTATCAGTGGCTTTGGTGATATGCCTGATTATACATCCACTTCATCAAACAGGGCACCTTGGTACAGTAACAGGACAAACATAACGACGGTTGTATTCACCGATGATGAAGATGATTATATAACAAGTATTGGTAATTATGCTTTCTATGGTTTTTCAAAAATAACAACTATAGAAATTCCGGCTTCTGTTACAAGCATCGGTAGCTATGCTTTCAACGGTTGCAGTCAGCTTACAAGTATTGAACTTCCTGAAAATGTCACATCTATCGGTACATATTCATTTTATCAGTGTACAAAGCTTGCGAATGTTACACTGTCCGAAAAGTTGACAGAAATTCCAACACGAGCTTTCAGTAGTTGTACTACTCTTACGAGTATTGACATCCCCGATAGTGTTACAAGTATCGGTGAGCGTGCATTTCAGGCGGATACAGCTTTGCAAACTGTAAACTTCGGCACAGGACTTCAATCAATCGGAACATATGCTTTTTCTGGTTGTACCAAATTGAACGCTGTGGCACTTGACCAAAACGAGGAACTTACATCCATTGATACATATGCTTTTAATGGTTGTACCGCAGTAGAAAGTATAACTCTAAATGAGGGTCTTTTGACTATCGACAACTATGCTTTTTATAATTGTAAATCAGTTACAAGCCTTGAAATTCCTTCCACAGTTATAAGCATCGGAAATGATGCTTTTGAAAGTTGCTCCGGTATAGAAACTGCGGTTGTAAACGGTGCTGTAGGAAATAATGCATTTAAAAATTGCGCAAGCTTAGCGGACTTAACCCTTTGCGATACTATCACAAGTATCGGCACCAGTGCTTTTGACGGTAGTTCTTCGCTTCTTGAAGAAATAATTATTCCGGACACAACTACATCAATCGGCGACTACGCATTCAGATATTGTGCCGCAGCAAAAACCATCGTTATCGGTGAAGGTGTTACCGCACTCGGCACACAGGCTTTTGCAAATAATGCCAATGCTTCTCATTTGGAAACACTCATAATAAATGCAAAACAGCTTAGTGATTTCGCAGAGATAAACTATCCTTTTTACAGAGCCGGTCAGGCGAGCGAAGGAGTAACGGTTATATTCGGTGATGCTGTTGAAAATATACCGGCATATCTTTTCAATCAGAGCAATACCTCATCTCAATATCTCTACAATATTACTTCAATTACATTGGATACAAATGTAAAGAATATCGGTAAATGGGCATTCCGCAATTTGTTCAGCCTTGAGGAACTGGTTATTAATTCAGAATCCATCAATGATCTTACAAGCAGTGATCAGGTATTCTATAAAGTGGGTTCATCTGTGGAAAACGGATTGTTGGTTACTTTCGGTGATACGGTTAAGAATATACCCGCATATCTTTTCTATGACTCGGCAACCACCAGCGACAATGACTATACCACAAGTATAACTTCCCTCGATCTCGGAGAAAGCGTTGAAACTATCGGTGCATATGCATTCTATTATCTCAGGAACCTGACGGATGAAATTGTAGTACCGAATAGCACCACAACTGTCGGCGAACACGCTTTCCAATTATGCCATGAAACGAGCTTGGTAACCGGTAAAAATCTTACAACCGTAGGCGCATATGCATTTCAGGGAAACTATTTAGAAAAAGTATATATCAATTCTTCCGATCTCAGCGGTTGGGTCAATGATTCATTTAGTATGGCAGGTTATTCATCGGGTTCGGTAGCGGTTACTTTCGGCGAAAATGTTCAGTCAGTCCCGACAGAGTTCCTTATGATGACAACTGCCACATCATTGGCAATTAGCATACCACGATTTACTTCCGTAACATTTGAAAAC
This sequence comes from Clostridiales bacterium, assembly GCA_021200075.1. GTDB lineage: Bacteria > Bacillota > Clostridia > Oscillospirales > Acutalibacteraceae > Eubacterium_R. The sequence continues at coordinate 2,184 of JAJQGZ010000221.1, forward strand.
GCCGATACTATTGTAGATGAATACGCTTTTTCAAATTGGATTTATCTTACAGATATAGACCTGCCGGCTAACACAACCGTTATTAACGACGGTATACTTTACAGCTGTATGGCATTGCAGAATGTCGAGATTCCGGAAAGCGTAACAACCATAGGCGCCTACGCATTTGAACTTTCGGCTCTTACATCAGTTGATATTTCGGCAAGCGTTACCACAATCGACGACGGTGCTTTCTACGGCACAGCGTTGGAGAGCGTAACAATTCCCGATACGGTTACCGATCTTGGCACATCCGTATTTGCATCTTGCGATAGCCTTTCAAGTGTTACAATCGGCAGCGGAATTGATACTCTTCCGAGCAAGACATTCCAGTATTGCTCCGCTCTTACCGATATAACAATTCCGGATACGATTACTTCAATTGCTTCGTATGCATTTTACGCTTCGGCAGTTACCAATGTAACTCTCAGCGAAAATCTTGAAAGCATCGGTCTTTCAGCTTTCGCTTATTGCGAAAATCTTGAAAGTTTAGCTATTCCGTCAAGTGTAACAAACTTACCGGAAGGGCATTCTTTGAGTGTACGGCTCTTGAAGCGGGAACTGAGAATAACAAGCTCGTTTCCTATGACGGAACTGAATATCAGTGGAATACGCTCGTTGCTCTCGGCGACGAAAACGAAGCTCTTGCATATAATGAAAGAATTATCTTCCTTGAGCATGACCACGACTTCACCGGCGCAACAGCAGTTTCCAACAACGACGGCACACATACATATACCTGTACAGCGGACGGTTGCGACGGCTCAGACGGTTATCAGACCACAGAGTCCTGCACATACAGTTACGCAGTTACAACCGAGCCGACTTACATAAGCGCAGGCGTGGGCACTTATACCTGCACGGTTTGCGGATATTCCTACACGGTTGAGATTGCGGCTCTTGTTGCTCCGAGCGACGACAGCACAACAAGCGGCGGCTCATCATCGGCTGATTCTTCGTCAACCGCAACTACTACTCCTACTTCAGCGGCAGTTGAGGGTACAATTCCGCTGGTTACAGGCACTAAGTTCAAGTCAAGAACTACAAGCTCGATAACAATTACCTGGATAAAGGCTGACGGAATTACAAGCTATGCAATCTATCAGTATAATTATTCAACCGATGACTATGAGCTGATTGATACCGTAGGCGATGTTACTCAGTACAAGGTTACAGGACTTAAGGCGGGAACAAAGTACAAGTTCAAGGTTGCCACTATTAAGGACGGCGTAATCGGCAGAAGAGGAACCTGCTATGTTAAGACCGTAACCAAGCCTAAGAAAGTTACGGTAAAGAGTGTAAAGGCTTCATCAAAAGCGTTCACCGTTAAGTAGAACAAGCGTAAGTCTGACGGCTATCAGGTTCAGTATGCAACAAATAAGAAGTTCACTAAGAACAAGAAGAGTGTTACCGTTAAGGGTAAGAAGAATACTTCCAAGAAGATTTCGGGTCTCAAGAAGAACACGAAGTATTATGTAAGAGTAAGAGCTTACAAAACGGTAAACGGCAAAAAGGTTTACGGTAGTTGGTCGACCGTTAAGGTTGTCACAACTAAGTAAAATATAAGAATTCTTGCAAAAATCGCCTTGGGCAATTTGCCTGGGGCGGTTTTTGTTTTACGCAGCTTTGAGGTTTATTTTGAAATCTCGTTGCAAACTGCTGTTGATTTGCAAATAGCTGATAGCTTGATTGTTCGATTTTTAACGGTTTTTTGAGTTAAAATCATCGTAATCTAATTCTCGCCGGTGTGTTAATATTACATATTTTTCGCTGTTATGCGGTTATAATAATCACGGTCGGTCAGACCGTGATTTTGCTTTTTGCAGGATGTGTGAATTATGAAGATTTCGCAAAAGCTTGTTGAGAAGAAAAAAATATCCTCTCTTACCGTGTGGCTCAAAAGAATACTCTGGGGCGCAGTGTCGCTTGCGCTCAGCTTTTCGTCCGTATTCGGCGGCAGCAGTCCGTTTGCTGTTTCTCTTATTGCGGTTTAAAGCAGTCATAATTTTTTGTTTTGCACCGTCGACGGAGCGTTGGGGTATATTATTTTTTGCAATCATATAGGCGCCGTCAGGTATTTCAGTGCGGTACTGATAGCTGCTCTCGACACCTTTGCGCTGAACATTTTTAAGAGTAAAAGCCGTCCTGCACTCCCTATGCTGATTTCATTTTTATCTGTCTTTTCAACGGGGATTGTTATGAATTTTAAAGCCTCCGCTTCTGTCGGCGAATATGCTCTGATATTTGCCGAGGCGGTGCTTGCCGGCGGCGGTAGCTTTTTCTTCGATAGGGCGGTGAACTGTAATTTCAGGCGTATAAAATTTAAAGCCTTGCCGATTACCGATATGACCTGCATTATCGTATCGGGCGCTTTGGTGCTTTCGAGTCTTTCCTTTATAGAGATAAACGGTATTGCTCCCGCTCGGATTTTTGCCGTTTTGATTATACTTATTGCAGTTCGTTTTTCCTCGCAGAGAAGCGCAATAATCACCTCTCTTTGCCTTGGTTTTGCTCTCGGTATCAGCAGGGAGGACAGCTTGTTTTTGCTCGGAGCTTATGCCTTTTCCGCCTTGGTGAGCAGTCTTTTTACATCTTTTTCAAGCCTTGGAATCGGTATTTCTTGCACTCTTTCTATGGCGTTTTTTACGTTGCGGCGGATATGGGCGGCTTCTCCGTCTGCTGTGCGGCGGAAAGTTTAATCGCATCTGTTATTCTTGCTCTGCTTCCGCAAACGGCAGCCGATAAAATTACAGAACTGTGCGGAAGCGGTGCGGATACTACTCCCGACGGCAGTTTGCGGCAAAGTCTTGTGGTCAGGCTTAGGTTCGCGTCGTCCGCTCTCGCGCAGGTCAGTGAAAGCGTAAAGGATGCAAGGGAAAAGATAAATAATTTATCCTCGTCCCGGCCGATAGAAAGCGAGCTTCGTATGGTGGCGGCGGATTAATTTTTTCAATATCAGATATGCTGGAGGATTTGGCTTTTGAATTTGACGAGGCGGAAAATTTTGATTTTAAATCAGCCGGCAGGATAAGGCGAATGCTCGGCGAATACGATATTTTTCCCGAAAATATATCCGTAATTTGTGATAAATACGACCGCCTGCGTATTGAAATTCTCGCTCCTAAAAATACTCATGGACTTGAAAGTGCAAGGGTGAAAAACGAAATATCGAAAATCTGCAAGCGTGACTTTGAAAAGGGCAGACTTACTCTTTCAAAAAAACGGAATTTTGCTGAATAAAACGGAATTTTGCTGAATATGGTGGAAAAGCCGAATTTTAAAATGAGCATCGGCTTTGCACAGTATTGCGCCGAGGGCAATTTGTGCGGCGATACGATAAAGACGATAAACGATTCAAAGGGTCATATGATATTGATAATAAGTGACGGTATGGGCAAGGGCAGCAGGGCGGCGCTTGACGGAGCGATGGGTGCCGGTCTTCTTTCAAAGCTCCTTTGCACCGGCTTCGGCTTTGATTCGTCGCTTAAAGTTGTCAACAGTGCTCTGCTTGTCAAAAGCTCGGACAAAAGTCTCGCAACCCTTGATTGCGCCTGCATAGATTTATTCACAGGAAAATGCGAATTTTACAAGGCGGGAGCGCTGGCTTCTTACATAGTCAAGCAAAATGAGATTACAAAATGTGAGCTTTCATCAATGCCTGCCGGAATACTCAGGGGCATAGAATTTGCAAAGCGGACAACCGTTCTCACCGTTGATGATGAAATTGTGCTTCTCTCCGACGGAATAACGGATTTGGGCGGTGGATGGCTTGAGGAATTGCTTGAATATGACGGCTTTTACTCAGTAAACGAAAAGGCGCAGGCAGTTCTCGATACGGCTGTCAAAAATTCTCCGCCTCGGTACAGGGACGATATGTCCGTTATAATCGTCAAGCTGATAAACGCCGATTAGAATATATGGATTTCTGCTTTTTATCCGTCATATTAAATTTATTTTCCGTTTGTATTTATAATGTGAAAATTTCTGCAAATGATTATAAGGAGATTACAATCGGCGTGTATTTACGCCTGCGGAGGTAAAATATGAGGGATAAAATATTCGGTGTGCTACAGCGTGTGGGTAGGTCGTTTATGTTTTCTATTGCGCTTTTGCCGATAGCCGGTCTGCTTCTCGGTATCGGCAGTTCGTTTACAAATCAAACTACTATAGAAACTTATCATCTCTCGTCTCTGATTTACGAGGGCGGAATACTCTATACAATTTTAGATATAATGAGCAAGGCGGGTAGCGTCGTTTTCGACAATCTGGCGCTTTTGTTTGCAATGGGCGTAGCAATAGGGATGGCAAAGAGCGAAAAGGCTGTTGCGACGCTCTCCGGCGCAGTTTCCTATCTTATTATGAATGTTACGATAAGCGCACTCATTACCGCAAACGGCGGAGAAGAGGCTATGGCGGAAAATTCCACCGCTTCAATTCTCGGCATTACCACCTTGCAAATGGGTGTTTTCGGCGGAATTATAGTCGGTCTCAGCATGGCAGGGCTTCACAACAAATTTTATAAGATACAGTTTCCGAAGGTGCTGTCATTTTTTCGGCGGAACGAGGTTTGTACCGATTGTGTGCAGTGTGGTGTATCTCCTTGTCGGAATATTGATATTTTATATTTGGCCGGTTATTCAGACGGGAATATCGCATCTCAGTACGCTTGTCCTTAATTCGGGATATGCTGGCACTCTGATTTACGGAATTATCGAAAGAGCGTTGATTCCGTTCGGTTTGCACCATGTGTTTTATATGCCGTTTTGGCAGACGGAGCTCGGCGGTTCAATGGTGATAGACGGCGCTACCGTAACAGGTGCGCAGAATATCTTTTTTGCCGAGCTTGCATCAAAAAGCACCGAGGTGTTCTCGATTTCCGCCACAAGGTTTATGGCAGGCAAATTTCCGTTTATGATATTCGGATTGCCGGCGGCGACGCTTGCTATGTATAAAACTGCCAGGAAAGAGAAAAAGAAACTTGTCGGCGGATTGCTTTTATCGGCGGCACTGACCTCTATGCTCACCGGTATAACCGAGCCGCTTAAGTTTACTTTCCTTTTTGTCGCACCGTTGATGTATGCTGTCCACTGTATACTTGCGGGTCTTTCGTATATGCTTATGCATATTTTCAATGTCGGGGGTGGGAATGACTTTCTCCGGCGGAATTATTGACCTTACACTGTTCGGAATTTTGCAGGGAAATGATAAAACAAACTGGATTTGGATTGTGATAATCGGCTTGATTTATGCGGTCGTTTATTATCTGGTATTTTATTTTATGATAACAAAGCTGAATTTGAAAACGCCGGGCAGGGAAGCGGATGACGAGGAAACACGGTTTTATATAAGAGCGGATATGACCTCCGTTGCAGGAACGCCTGTCAGCTCGGCAGCTTCCTCCGACCCTGTCAGTGCATTGATACTTCGAGGTCTCGGCGGTAAAGAAAACATCAGCGATGTTGATTGCTGTGCAACAAGGCTAGGAATAACCGTAAAAAATCCTCAGCTTGTGGACAATGCCGTTCTCAGGCAAAGCGGAGCATCTGGAGTTATAGCTAAGGGAGTCGGTATTCAGGTGGTTTACAGGCCGCAGGTTTCGGTGATAAAATCAAAGTTCGAGGATTTCCTCTCAACTCCTGAAGCGGATATTATAAATTCCTCGGCAGTTGGGCCTTTGACAGATATTGAGGACGGTTCGGCAGCCGTTTCAACTCCAACCGACGAAAATGAGAGCGGCAGTAAAAATAAAAAAATAAATTCGCCGATTACCGTTTTTCTCCTTGCAGCGGCAGGGTTATAAGTCTGGAAGATGTCAAGGATGATGTTTTTTCACAAAAAATCCTCGGTGACGGCTGTGCAATCGAGCCGAGTGAGGACAGGGTATATTCCCCGTGCGACGGCAGGATAGACGCAGTTTTTGACACTAAGCACGCAGTCAATATTATATCTGACGACGGCGCTCAAATTCTTATTCATATCGGAATTGATACCGTAAAGCTCGGCGGAAAATGCTTTGATGCCAATATATCCGATAACCAAAGGGTGCAAAAGGGCGATTTGCTTATCAGCTTCGATTCTAAAAAAATCAAGCAGCTCGGATTCGGTATAACGATACCCGTTGTTGTCTGCAACAGTGGCGATTACGGCAAAGTGAGCGTTGTCGGCAAGGGGAGCGTAAAGCACGGCGACGAGCTTATCACTATTGAATAGGCTTTGCCGACAAGTGGAAAGGATATTTATATGAAATCATTTGTTTATACAATCAAGGACGAGTTGGGTATACACGCCAGACCGGCAGGCCTTCTCTGCGCAAAGGCAAAGGAATTTGAAAGCGAAATACGCATATCCCTCGGTGAAAAAAGCGTGAATTTAACCAAGCTTATGGCACTTATGACTATGGGGATAAAATGCGGAGATACCGTTACCGTCACCACAAGCGGAGATGACGAGGATAAAGCGGTCAATGCGCTTGAAAAATTCTTTTGTGACAATCTGTAAAAATCTGTAAATGGAGTATGCTAAATGAAAAAATTTGTCGGCAAAGGCGTATGCAGTGCCGCCGCATGCGGAAAAATCAAGATATTTACAGGCGGTGAAATCCACGCAGATAAGGTGAGCGTCACAGATACCGAAAATCAAAAAAAGAGACTTTCCCGTGCCAGAAACGAGGCTGTTTCCCAACTCGACGGGATATATAAAAAAGGCGCTCAAAGAGGTGGGCGAAACTAACGCTCAAATATTTACTATCCACAAAATGATGCTTGAGGACGAGGATTATTACGAGGCGGTTGTTAATATTATCGAAACCCAAAAGGTGAACGCCGAATATGCGGTCGCCGTTACGGGCGAAAATTTTGCCGAGATGTTTTCCTCTATGGAGGATACCTATATGAAAGCACGCTCCGCCGATGTAAGAGACATTTCCGCCAGGCTGATAAAAAATCCTTCTGGCGAAAACGGCGGATTTTTAAGCGACGAAAAGGTGATAATCTGTGCAGAGGATCTTGCTCCGAGCGAAACGGTATCGCTTGATAAAAGCAAGGTACTCGCTTTTGCAACCGCTTTCGGCTCGTCAAATTCCCATACGGCAATCCTTGCAAGGAATATGAATATACCTGCCGTAATCGGACTCGGAAAAGCGTTTCTCACTCAGATAAAAAACGGCGATATTGCGGCGGTTGACGGCTATACCGGAGAGGTATTTGTAGATCCTGACGATGATACAAAAATTTTATAATCAAAAAACAGCAGGATGTGCAGGAAAGAAAAACGGCTTTTGCAAAATTTAAAGGGCAAGGAAAATATCACTCTTGACGGAACAAGGGTAAATATTTTTGCAAATATTTCATCGGTTGACGGCGTAGGCTCGGCTTTTTTAAACGACGCCGGAGGAATAGGACTTTTCAGGAGCGAGTTCCTTTATCTTGACAGAAAGAATTACCCGTCGGAGGAGCAGCAGCTCACCGCCTATAAAAAGGTGCTTGAAAGTATGGCGGGCAAAAAGGTAATCATAAGAACTCTTGATATAGGCGCAGACAAAAGGGTTGATTGTTTTAAGCTCAAAAAGGAGGAAAATCCCGCTCTCGCAACAGGGCTATTCGTCTTTGCCTTGCAAGGCCCGATGTGTTCAAAACCCAGCTTCGTGCTTTGTTTCGTTCGTCCGTATACGGCAATCTTGGCATAATGCTCCCTATGATAACTTCAATAAGCGAAGTGGAAAGAGCAAAGGAAATATGCTCTCAGGTAAAGGCGGAGCTTGACAGTGAGAACTGCAAATATTCAAACGATGTCGAAATCGGCATTATGATAGAAACTCCCGCCGCAGCTTTAATAAGAGACTTGCTTGCAAAAGAAGTGGATTTTTTCAGCGTCGGCACAAATGATTTAACCCAGTATATTCTCGCCTGCGACAGGCAAAACCCTGATGTTGAAAGCTTTTGCGACACTCACCACGAGGCGATACTCCGCCTTATTAAATTCTCTGCCGAAAATGCGCATAAAAACGGTGCGTGGATAGGTATTTGCGGCGAACTTGCAGGCGATACCGAGCTTACCGAGGAATTTTTAAAAATGGGGATAGACGAGCTTTCCGTCTCGCCTGAAAATATTTTAAAAATAAGGGAGCGGGTAAGAGGTATAAGAC
>JAJQGZ010000078.1 GCA_021200075.1 Clostridiales bacterium
ATAGGCATATCGCCGTATTTATTTATAACCGCTTTTGTGACTGAAATAATATTTTCGCACACAGCAGAAAGTACAAATTTAGAAATATCCTCTTTCGGCTCTCCGAGGTTAAACATACTGACGGCTTTATTTTCAATACCCGATAAAGAGCATTCACACCCGTTTACCGATGGCTTTATTTTGAAAGTTCTGTCTGATTTAAGAGAAAACTTGTCCAGCTCCCTGCCGCACGGAAATTCAAGCCCCAGCATAACGCCTGCTCGGTCAATCGCTTGTCCGGCTTTTAAATCATTGCTGCCGCCGATTCTCTGAGCCGAAATTATATCGTTTCCGTCAGGTGAAACAAGAAGCGCTTCGGTAGTTCCCCCGCTGATATGAAAAGCAATAAACTTTTCTTTAATCAAATCAAGCCGATTTACGGAATAAAGACCTGCCAATATGTGACATATTTGATGCGAGGTTTTATAAAGCGGACAATTAATTACGGCGGAAGCCGACACTGCCGAGTTTACTCCAGCAAGAAAGCATGGCATATAGCTACCATCAACATTCCTCGGTCTGTCGGTAACGCCGACGGCGCAAATATCTTGATTTATACCTGCTTCTTCAAAAAGGATTGGCAAATTAACGGTGTGCTGAAACAAAGCTTCGCTTTGACGAAGTCCCTTTTCACCACTTTTAACGGTAAGTATTTTCCTGTGCTGAACAATATTTTCTCCGTCAAAAAGAGCCAAAGAGGTTGTATAGTTACTGGTATCAATACCTAAGTACATTTACTTTTTACCTCTGACTACGGAACCGAGTACGCCGTTTATATATGAAGCGTCGGACTTTTCACCGTATTTTTTTGCAAGCTCGACAGCCTCGTTTATGCAAACGCTGTCGGGAACATCGTCAACATACATTATCTCGTATACGGAAACATATAAAATTGCAAGCGATACCTTTGGCAAGCGGTGGGTATTCCATCGCTTTGAATATGTATTAATTATATTGTCAAGTTCTTCCGTCTTTTCAGCCAGTCCGTAAAAAACTTCCTTAGCATAAGAGCTGACCTCACATACATTATCGCTGTACAAGGCAATTAAATCATCCAAATCATCTCCGCTGTCAAAGAGATTTTCAAACGCAAGAAAAAATGCCTGTTCCCTCATTTCACTTCTTTTCATACAAATTTAACTGCCTTTCTTAATATATAAATTCAATGTATCCGATTACGCCTTATGCCGAGCATAGAATTTTGCAATCGTAAATCAAAATGCCGACAATATATACTACTGCCGGCTTTTTAGAATCGCTTTGATGATTACTTTTCACTTTCTGCGGATTCGGCGGTATTAACCGGCTCCTCAAAATCAATACCCACTACAATAACATTAACCTTTGCGACAAGTCTGCCCGTCATATTCTGTACGGATTCCTTAACCGCATTTTGCACATTAGCCGCAATGGTCTGCAACTTTTTACCCGGTGCAGTATTAATGTATATGCTGATAACGATACTATCATCTTCCTGCGTTATTCTTGCCGGTCTCATCACCTTGAGGCTGCCCTGCTTTAATGTGTTCACCACATCCACGGGTCTGTTGCAAAAAGATGATACGCCGTCAACATCCTTAGCGGCGTTTACCGCTATAGAGGACAAAACCTCTTCAGAAATAACAAGCTCACCCATTGAGCTTTTAGCGGAAATTTCCATAAAACCATTGTCCTTCCGACTGCATTATTAAACAATTCGCTTTGCCCGACAGCAGTCGGTCAGGAAAACGGATACGGCTTTATCGCTTAATAATCGTAAATCCGTGCACATCAGCAGATAGTTGAATACTTTATAGCAAACTCAACTCCTGTATTTTTAGTAGTATAACACAAATTGAATAAATATACAAGATATTTGTATTAATTTGCCATTAATTTTAGAAAGACAAACGGTTGGCTGTAAAAATCAGTTTGACTGAATAATAGTCACATTGCTGTAAGAACAGCCGAGCTGTGCCGTTGCAATCTCCTTTATCTGCAAAATAACGGTATCCGTAAGCTCCTCGGCATCTACTATAATATCAACCTTTGTGCCGTCCTCGTTGATAACCGCAAGGCAATTGTCAATTCCCTTTGCCTTTACAAGAGTTTCAATTTTATTTTCTATCGAAATCATATCGGAAATTGAAGATATTTTCTCTGCAGCTTCCTTATGCGCACTGTCGTTTTCTTGTGACGAGTCTATTTATATTTTGTAGTTTTTCAAGGCTTTGATCTCTTGCGGATTCTCTTTCAAGCCGAGCGTCGGAGAAATAAGCGTTTTCCATAGTCGTTTCGGTAGTTGCATCGACATATGTTGCCTCGCCGAGAATTTTATCCTCACTGTCAACGAAAACCGTACTTATTTTTGTTGAAATGTCGCTGTTTTCCCAATACCAGTTGCCGGCAACTCCTACGCCGAGCAGAAGTATAAAGCAGGAAACCGCCGTTTTCGTTTTCAGCGAGCGTCTCTTTTTAAGCTGTTCTTCAGTAAGAATCGGCTTTTGCTTTTGCTTCTTTTCTTTGTCCTTTTTCACTTTATTTTTTCTCATATAATCACCTTTATTCTTTGATTTTTGAAACAGAAACTCTGTTTGTAGATATATTAAAAAGAGATGTAACGGTATCTGTAACAGTCTCCTTAATAACAACATCATCGCCGCCGGAGCAGACAATTGTAACACCGAGTATCTTTGGATAATACTCTTTAAGCAAAACAGGTTCTTCATCGTTATTTGAATCGTAAATTACATATTCCTCGCTCGTGCTTGAAGAATCGGTATCGCTGTCGCTTTGAACATCGGTGGCATAAACGTTCTCGCTTGAGTTCTCGAGCGTGACCATAATCTTACATTCCCCGACCCCGTTAATAGAAGATATAATTTCCGTTAGCTTTTGTTCTATCTCATCTGCGTAATCTTCACTGCTGACGGTCTGTACAGTATCATCGTCAATATCCTTTGAAGCATTTGAGAACATATCCAAAACGCCTATCAACAATATTCCGATAAGACCGACCGCAACAATAATTTTAATCCTTTCGGAATCATTATTTTTTAAATAATTAATCGCATCCGTTAGTTTATTCTCCAATGTAATACACCTCCGCCGCAAGTCCCAGGCTGTCGTATATCAGGCTTTTAACTTCATCTTTTGAATACTCGTCGGGTATACTGACTGTAAGGCTGTTAATTGTTATTTCTTCATCAACAAGCGTAACACTGCAATCCACATTTACTCCGTCATAGCCGGCGTTTTCAAGAGAGGATTTTACCTTTGCCGAAATAAGTGAAGAATATGTATCCTCCTCCTGTTCTTCAACATCGGATATTTGCATATCGGGAAATGCAAATGAAATATCTCCGTCGGTAAAAGGTATTAAAAACGATACAAATATAAAGAGTGAAAGTATCACCCTGCCGTATTTCCCGATTACGCCGCTCGGCAAAAGCAGGGATATAACAACGCAAACGATTAAAGTTATATATGTTCCGAAAATCCATTCCTTTACAAAATTCATTTAATTCACCGTTTTTGTGGCAATCAATATTCCTATGGAAATAATTGTCGTAACCATTGTAAGAATCAAAATAACATTAACAATCATCAAAGCGTCCTTAAACACTTGAATAGTACCAGACGAGTTGCTACACGAAAAAAGCTTTGAACATACATCGGCAACACTTAAAATAAAGCGTCAAAGACTCGCTTCCGTAATCGCAGGGAGAAATATTGCGGCAACGGCAATTATTCCGACCACTCCCACGCTTGTTTTAATAAGGATTGAATAACTTTGAATAGACAAAAGACCTTCGCTGATTGAACTACCTATTACCGGAACAACGGAGTTTATCGCAAAACGAACCGAACGCAAACCGAGAGCGTCTGCTCGTGAAGCGACGGCTGTTTTCAGCGACAAAATCGAAACAAAAACAGCGGATAATAATGAAACAAGTGTTGTAATAACCTTTTTGACTGCGGCAGTTATACCGCCCAAATTAAGCTCTTTCCTCATTGACGAGCATATGCCCAAAGCAAGGAAGCACTGCGTTACCGGCATAAAAAATCTGCTCGATATAAAATTCACACCCTGTGCGAGCGTCAGAAGGTTGTATTTACGGAAAATGATGCAGACGCAAAACCCGAAGCCGCAACTATGATACAAAAAGCTGGAAAGAAAGCAAACGAGAAATCTGAGCAAAGCTTAACGGTGGAAGCACAAAGAGCAATGCAGTTTGAAATTTTCGTCACGAGAAAAACGGATATAACCAGGTTTGAAATCGTTTCATAAAATTGTTCGGTTATACTGCTGTTTAGCCGTGAACCGAAAAACTTGAAAAGAGATGATAAAATAATAAATGCAATTACAACAATCCCGGGTTTTAGCGCTCCTTCAGCCTTTTCACTGACAATACCCATAATAATATCTATTATGTCTATGTCATTAAAGGAAATATCAGTTATATTTTCATAATCAAAATCGCTTAAACCGAATTCTTCAAGCAAATCGTATGTATCGTCATCAAGAGTTTCAAAAGACAAAAGGTCAAAAGAATCAAGATAGTCTAAATATTCCGACGCATAACACGGAAACTCAAGTATAAGCAAAACAACAACCAAAGCAAGTAAAAATCTTTTCATTTTAACAGTCCAGTCACAATTTCAATTACGGATTCAAAAAGCGGAAGCGTTATTATAAGCATTAATATTTTTGCGGCAATTTCGGTTTGAGATGCAAGGACACTCTCTCCGCAGTCCCTGCAAATATTGCTCAAAAGTTGTGAAATAAGCGAAAGCGCGAGCACCTTGAGCATCAGCTTCAAATACGACGAAACTCCCGAGACGCTCTCGGTAAGGTCTGATATTTTACCGATAAGAGTATATAAATCTCCTGTAATCAGAGCAAATACGCGTAATGCGGCGCATATCACCGTAAGGAGAGAAAATTCACGCCCGTATTTTTTTAAAAAACTGAAGCAATAAGAGCCGTAAAAATAATTGCAGAAATTTTTATCATAGGTCAAAAAGGGATTTTACGGTTGAGAATAATTCACTTATCTGAGGAATTAGCATCATCAGCACAACGATTACACCCGCAAGAGTGGTTAGCATTGCCTGCTCTTCCCTTCCGCTTCTGTTCAATACCATATTAAGGGCCGCAACAATTATACCGATTGCCACAATTTTAAAAATAAAATCAACTTCCATTTTTCCTCCCGGGAACGGTTACGAGCATTTTAACGCCGAATAAGCCTTATCATATCAGCATCAACGAAACAATAATCCCCGCAGAAACGCTGAAAGACATATAAAGTCCTTTGCGCATATTAAAATTTTTCGCATACTGTTTTTTTAAACTCTTCAAAATGAGCCGAATATTTCTCAAGATATTTAACTTGAGTTTCGGCATCATACTTGCTTATAACGTCAAACAACTCGGATATATTAGCGGTTTCCTCTTTGTCAAGCGGAGAGTAGCTGTCAATATTATACAAATCGTATTTTTCACGCAGCTTTGACATTATTACATCTGTGTCCGGTGCGGTATTTTTAAGCAAAAGTATTATTCTTTGAGCAAGAAACTTTGAGCAAGAAAAACAATATCTTCGGTATAGCTTATCTGCGATTTTTTATATCTAGCCGCCGTCATTCCCGACAGAAAAGAAAAAGCCGTTATCATTATAATTCCTGCTGCTTTCAAGGCTGTCCTCCGTTATATCATATATTTCAAATTCGTTTGTATAATCCATAAGCAAAACGATATATTCAAATTCATTAATAGCAATCAAGTTTTTTATAATACTTCTTTTCAGCAAGTCCTCTTTTGTCTCGGCGTGAACCGTAACCATAAAGCTTACGCTGGCAGAAAAGCCGAATTTTATCGACTCAAGCTCGCTGTCATTGCCTATTTCATCGCAAATTATTATATCGGGAGAAAGAGTCCTTATAGCAATTTCAATACCGTGAGATTTTGAAAAACCGGTTATTACATCGGTATTTAATCCGACATATTTAATCCGACATTGAAATTACCGCAGACTTCCTCCCTTTCGTCAATAATAATCGTCTTTGCATATCTGCCGGCAAAGCCCGAGGAAAGTATCCTTGACGCATCTCTTATGAAAGCGGTTTTTTTCCGAGGCAGGAGGCCCCCGCAATTACTACGCTCGGTAAAGATGAAGCGTAAAGCATATTCAAAACGGGTCTTGAACAGTTAATTATTTCCTTTGAAATTCTGATACAAAGTGATGTAATATCTTTTACGGAATGAAGCTTTCCATCCCTGTAAACAGCGTTTGAAGCAATTCCGGCTCTGATACCGCACGGTGCGGTAACATATCCGTTTAGCATTGTGTTAATATGGGAATGATATGAATTATTGCAAAGATTATCAACCGTGTAGTCAAAATCAGCATCACCGATTATCATACAATCGGGTGAATAATGATTTACCGCCTTGCCGAATCGGCTTATAAAAAACGGTCTGTCAAGTATGTATAAAATTACAGGTTTATTCTTTCTCAGTCTGATTTCCGTAATCGAGGCTGGTGTTACTGCGTCAAATGACAACAGCACCGATTGTAAATTGACCGGCAGCAAGGAAATTGCAAGGGAAATATTCGATTTAACAGAAATATTGTGCGTAATTTTCACAACCTTTTATCACGCACAGTTAAACCGTGCCGCTCAAATTTCTTATGCTTAATACTATGCATGGCTTAAAAAATTTATAACAAATTCCTGTTGAAGATAAAAAAGATGTATGTTATATTAGATAATGATACTAAATTAGTTTAGATATGTTATGGGGTTATCATTTTGAAAAACAGCAAATTAAAAAACAGCAAAAAATTATTTACCAACAAATATATTAATGGCGAAACAGTCAGCTATTCGCTTTTTGCATTTATAAGCATTTTTCTTCTTTTGGCAATAAAGCAGATTTTAAAAACATTCTTTTCGGTTCCCGCTTCCTTGGCAAGCCTTGCGGGTTTTTTGGTTTCAAGCCTGATTTTTTATCTTTTTGAAAAAAGATTTGTTTTCAGAAAAAGCGTTCTTTCTTCAAATATAAAGCAGCTTATTATGCTTTTGGTGAGAATTGCCGCCAACTTCGGCTTTTACAAGCTTGCGGAATTTTTATTCTTTGACATATTGTCAATGCCGGATTCTTTCGTGTGGCTTGTGGCGATTGTAACCTCGTTCTTTTTTGATTATTTTTATGACAGAATACTGCTCTTTGACTGCGATTATAAAGCGGAAGAAATTAAGGGGTCGAGAATATACAAGACCTTTTTCTCCAACAGGTTTGTTTTGTTTTCCGTTGCTCTCACTGCAATAGCTCTTTGCGTGATTTATATTGCTTACTCCGTATTCCCGTTCGGCGACTACACCGTTATGAGAATGGATTTATACCATCAGTACGGGCCTTTATTTGCCGAACTGTATGACAGGATTGTCAATCATCAAAGCCTGCTCTATTCCTGGGAAAGCGGCGGCGGAAGCAGCTTTTTGGGCAATTATCTCAATTACCTTTCAAGTCCGCTTACTACGCTTATATTCCTGTTTGATAAAGAGGATATTTCCTTTGCCATAACAACACTTGTTTTTGTAAAATGTATTTTAAGCGCAGGTACATTTACTTACTATGTTAAAAAGTCTCTCGGAAGTCATTGCTTTACATCGGCTTCTTTCGGAGCGTTATATGCGTTTTGCGCATACTTTATGGCATATTATTGGAATGTAATGTGGCTTGACGGAATGATTCTTCTTCCGCTTATACTGCTCGGAATTGAGCAGATTATCAACAAGGGCGACACAAGACTTTACCTTGCGAGCTTGGCTGTGTTGTTTGTTTCAAGCTACTATATGGGATATATGAGCTGCATTTTTGCAGTATTATACTTCCTCGCTTATTTTGTTATAGCTTCAAAATCGGATGTAAAGCTTGACCCAGACAGAAAATTTAAAAAGAAATATTCTTTAGCCTCGTTATATAACATTAAATTTATCAACAGGGGTATTAAGTTTGCACTAGCAAGCATTGCATCCGTAGCAATTTGCGCAATAACTCTTGTTCCGGTATTTATGATACTCAGGGGAAGCTCCGCCACATCGGACACTTTCCCCAACTCATTTACATCATATTTCAGTATCTTTGATTTTATAACCTCGCATTTTGCCGCTGTTGAGGAAACGATAAGGAGCAGCGGCGACGATGTACTGCCGAATGTATACTGCGGAATTATTACAATACTGCTTGTTCCGTTATATGTTGTAAACAGTAAAATACGATTCAAGGAAAAAGCGGCGTACATTGTGCTGTTAATTTTCCTGCTGTTCAGCTTTGACAATAACTGCGCTAATTTCATATGGCACGCATTCCACTTCCCGAACGATTTGCCGTACAGATTTTCATATATGTACTCCTTTATACTTCTCATTATTGGGTACAGAGCGTTAATGAATATAAAATCGGTAACAATAAAAGATATTGGATTTGTAGGAATGGCGTGGGTATTTTTTGCCTGTGTTGCACAAAAGCTCACTACAACCAAGATGGACGAAGCCACAATCTATGTAACTATAGCGTTTATAATTATATGGACAGGCTTTTTGATGATAGTCAGAAAGGGCAAAATAAACGCCGCTCTTACCTCGGCTATGGCTGTTGTATTTGTTCTGTGTGAAATCACCGTGACAGACACCGCATCTTTCGTTATAACTCAAAACAACGAGGACTATAAATCAAATTACGACACCTATACGGAAGCGATAGATTATATTGAAGAAAACGACGATGATTTTTACAGAACGGAGCTTTGCTATCTTGAAACGAGAATGGATCCGTCCTATTACGGATATAACGGTATGTCTGTATTTTCATCAATGGCGTATGAAACATTTTCGGGTGTTCAGTACAGTCTCGGTATGTTCGGCAACAGAATAAACAGCTACACATACAACACTCAAACGCCCGTATATAATCTTATGTTCGGCATTAAATATCTAATCGGTACCGACATCAGCCTTGAACCGTCCGATAATCTTTACGATGCGATTTATACAACATCGGACGAATATGCAACGGTTTATGAAAATAAATATTACCTACCGATTGCATACTGCGTAAATCAAAATATCGACGACTGGATTGTTGACGAGGGCGATCCGTTTGTTGCACAGGGCAATTTTTTCAGCCTTGCCACGGGTTATTCCGATGTTTTTGAAGAGGTTGAATATCTTGAAACAAACCTTGATTCCATAGACGGCAATGATGTTGTTCAAAACGGCACATACTGGGTGTATAAAAATGACAGCGAATCGACATACGGCTATGAGGATATTACTATTTACCCTACAATTGACGGAAATGTATATATCTATCTCACCTCGCCGGATATAACTACTATTGAAGTATCTTCCGAAGAAATTGATACCGTAACTCAATATATTGACGAGCCTTATGTTCTCGACCTCGGCTACCATTTGGCAGGCGAAGAAATAACAATCTCGATTGATGTCGGTTCAATGGAAAGCGAGGACAGTTATTTTGAAATCTACTGCTACAGCTTAAATGAAGATGTTTTGAAAAGCGGTTGGAGCTCACTTGCTCAAAATGCTATTGAAGTCACTTCCTACAGCGATACCGAAATCACTGGTACAGTAACAAGCAAGAAAAACTGTTACCTTTATTCCTCTATCCCGTTTGACGAGGGATGGAAGGTTTATGTTGACGGCGAGGAAACCGAGATATTTGAAATCGGCGATGCAATGCTCGGAATAGCCATTACAGCGGGCGAACACGAAATAACATATAAATATTCGCCTACAGGACTCAAATACGGCGCAATTATTTCTGCGGCGGCTGTCATTGCGGTTGCGGGATATTTTGTATATAAAAAGCGTTATTCAAAAGAAAGTGTTAAAAATGAAGTTGAAATTGTTTGACTTCATGGCACAAAAGAATAAAACTCTCATTGTATCTCGCTAAATAACCAAGTATATAAATACTAAAAGGAATAAATTATTTTAAAATATTTATAAATTTCTTATTTACAATAACCATCGTT
>JAJQGZ010000058.1 GCA_021200075.1 Clostridiales bacterium
ACTTGAAAAGATAAATCATGTAAACCTGGTAAGCGACGGCGGAAACCATATTGCCTGCAAGGCAGACATAGAGCATTTTATTTTTCTTTATAACATCGGGGCGAAGCGAATACGCAAAATCATAGAGGAAGGAATTACTTTTATCTGCGGTTATCCCCTTTTTATCTTTCATAAGGAAAAGACCGATTATTCCACCGACTATGGGAATAATGCCGAGAATTACGAAAAACTTTTTCCAATCCTCGCCGGTTGCATCGGAATTTGTAAGTCCGTCAAAACCTGCAAAAACAACCGCCATTGCAAGCAAGGGCATAATAGCTAAAACCGTATCGACCCTTGCACGGTTTGCAGTGTTTGAAATATCGGTTATCCAGGCATTAAAAGCGGCGTCGTTGCTTATCGAGCCGATTATCGACATAACGCAGTCCATTGCGACAACGAGAATAACCATCGGCAGGACATTACTCTCCGACGGATTTACCGGCACAAGCGCAAACATCATAATGGTGAAGCCCCAGACAATATATCCCCAGCACATAAACGGCTTTCTCTTGCCAGTTCTGTCGCACAATGCGCCGCCGATAAGCGTTGAAAGCGTGGCAAACAGTGCGGAAAATGCAACCATAAGAGTTGTGGCGTAAGGCGCTTTTGTTATCTCGTTT
Source organism: Clostridiales bacterium (assembly GCA_021200075.1). Classification (GTDB taxonomy): domain Bacteria; phylum Bacillota; class Clostridia; order Oscillospirales; family Acutalibacteraceae; genus Eubacterium_R. The sequence goes on from JAJQGZ010000058.1 coordinate 663, forward strand.
TGCATAAATCGGGAGAAATACATATTCTCCACTATCCATGCAATTTGACCTATCAGACCAAATAATATAACACTGCTCCAAAGCCGTCCGCCGAGCGACCCGGCTTTTTTTGTTTTAGGCATAACAATTCTCCTTTCCCGATATTGCTGAATAATAAATGTTTGTATATTTATATTTTAACACTTATCGGAGCAAAAGAAAAGAAAAATCCGCCGAAACCGACGGATTTATGTTAAATCACAGTATTTAAACCTATCTGCCCTTGGCAAACGAGCGAACCTTGAACTCGGCGCCGACAGAGTTACATATCTCACGGCACTTTTCTATATCCTCATCAGAGATAACATCAACAACCGTCATTCGTACCTTTGGGCAATATTTGACACATTCACGGGTAAAATCGAGCATTGCATCAAACGCTTTGCCGGCAAATTTATTCCTCGTAATCTTATCGTACTGCTCAGAGATCGGCTCATTTAAAGAAACCGATATGACATCGAAAACACCCGAAAGCTCCTTTGCGGTCGGCTTGCCGTTTATCAAATCGGAAAGTCCGTTTGTATTGAGGCGAAACTTTATCGACGGGTTAATCTCCTTTATATACCTTGCGGAGGAAACAAGATTATCGTATGCGTTGGTGGGTTCGCCGTAACCGCAAAATACTGCTTGCCCGAGCGACGAAAAATCAAAGTCATCTATCGCCTTTTTAATTTCATCAAGCGACGGTTCTTCATCAAACCAGAGATTTTCGGCATCGCCGACTGCATCGCCCTTTGTCCTGATGCAAAACGCACAGTTGCAGGGGCATTTATTTGTAATATTGAGATAAACTCCCGAACCGAGAGTGTAAACTATATCCGCCATTGTAATCCTCTCTTATAAAACATTTATATTCATATATTTACATCTGCTTTTTGAACAATCTTTTTTTCAGCTTGCCGGCGTCAAAAGCAGCCGCCAAAACAATAAATACAACCGCGCTGCCGACAGTCTGAATAAGATTGCCTGGAATATCGACAACGGCATACGCTTTATCAATTACGCAATTGGCAAGGAAATATCCGAGTACCGTTATCGCACCGGATAATATTGTAAACAATGCGGTGAGCGGTGTCAATATCTTTTCGCTTTTTTTATTTACCAGTGCAAACGGAATTGCGATAAGTACCTTGATTATCAATGTTACCGGAGCATACACCGCCCAGCCCGAGGTGACATCGGCAAGCACCGAGCCGAGTGCGGCGGCAAAAAGCGACAATCCTCCGCCGAGTGTGGAAGCGACAATATAAATAAGCGCATCGCCGAAATGAACATAGCCCGAAGCGACAGGTACCTGAACAAATCTTGTCAGCAGGAAAATCATTGCCGCAACCATCGCCGTATAAACGGTGTTGAGAATTTTTTTATTCATAGGGCAAGCTCCCCCAAATATTTTTCAAAATCAATACCGCCGTTATGGTCGACATCGTCGGTATTTTCAATTACCTTTTTGATAAACTCACAAGCAAGCGACGCACTGTCAAAAAGCGACATTCCACGAAGCGTACCGCCGGTGACAATTGAGGAAAATATATCGCCGGTTCCGCTGTAATAACCACCAAGCTCCCTTGCCTTTGCAAAGCCGACATTGCCGTTATCGAAGATAATATTGATAAGCTCCCCGCCGCTTTTATACCCGGTGGCAACTATCTTTTTTATCCCCTTTTCGCCGAGAGTTTTGCAGTAGCCGACAAGGGTATCAAGGTCTGATATATTATCGCCGCCGGCTATTATCGCAAGCTCGGAAATGTTGGGAGTAATAATATCCGCTTTGAAGCAAAGCTTTTTCATCTTCTCGCAAATTTCCTCGTTAAAGCAATCGTAAAGGCTCCCGTTATCAGCCATAATCGGGTCTACTATCAGGACTGTATTTTCCGTTTTAAACTCGTCTGTAAAATCATTTATAATATCAAGCTGCTTTGCATCGCTTACAAAGCCGGTGAGAATTGCATCAAATGTGACATTTAACTTCTTCCACTCATCAATAAAAGACGGCATATTGGCGGTAAGGGAACGCATTGCATAGCTGTCATATGCGGTTTGGTTTGACAATACTGCGGTAGGCAGTGGGTGAACCTCGCTGCCCATTACGGAAATAATAGGTAACGCAACGCCCAAAGAGCATTTGCCGAAACCCGATAAATCATTTATAACAGCGCATTTTTTCACATTCAAACACCGCCCGAAAAATACAAATATAATATGCAAAATCAGCAAATATTGACATACATATATTATTATTATATAATAGCACTGTAGTTAGTTAAATACACAGTTTTTACTTTTTTTAGGTATACAGTTATGAAAAAATATTCAATGGTATATAATGAAATAAAAAATATGATAATTTCAAAACAGCTTCCGTCGGGAAGCAAAGCACCATCAGTCAGAAATGCCGCAAGGCTGTACGGCGTATCGACCACAACGGTACAAAACGCATATTTTGATTTGTGTGCCGACGGATACCTTATAGCAAAAGCCAAAAGCGGATATTTTGTATCCGATATAAATAAAATTGACGAGCAGGAAAAGAAATCGGTTCAAAAACCCGACTGCAATATAAAATATGACCTGATGGGCGGAACTGCGGACTCCACGGCATTTGACTTTACACTGTGGCAGAGATATATAAAAAGTGCGCTGAGACAGCGTGAACGGCTGTTATCCTACAGCGAACCCAAGGGAGAATACGACCTGCGGCTTGCAATATCGGGCTATATCAGAGAAAAGAGAAACATAACCGCCTCGCCAGACAGAATAATCATCGGTGCAGGAGTAGGCACTCTTCTGGAAACGCTGTGTTCGCTTATAGACGAAAAAAGCACGGTATCGTTCCCGAACAAAAGTTTTGTTCAGGGAATGGAAATATTTGCCGACAATGCCTTTGAGGTACACACAAGGGACAAGGACGCACATATAATATATGTATCTCCGTCGCATATGACAAGGTGGGGAGATGTTATGCCGATAAAAAGACGGCTTGAACTTGTTGAATATTCGGCAAAGAATAGTTCGCTTGTAATAGAGGACGACTACGAAAACGAATTTTTATACAATGTAAAGCCGACGCCGTCGCTCTACGCTCTCGGCAAAGGGAATATAATATACATCGGCTCGTTCTCCGCAATGCTCCTGCCGGGTATCAGAATCAGCTTTATGGTATTGACCGAGGAACTTGAAGAAAGGCTTAACATTAACAGCTCCCGATATGCCCAAACCGCAAGCAAGACCGAGCAAATTGCGCTTTGCCAATACATCAGGGACGGACATATAAAATCACAAACGAGAAAAATCCGCCGACTTTATTCCGCAAAAGCCAAGGAATTTGCCGAGCTTTTGAGAGAAAAATTCCCAAAAGCGGAAATTGAAATAGGTGAAAACACCCTGCAAATAATTATGAAGCTCAATTTCACGGCGGATATATCGGCGCTTAAAAAAAACGGAATCGCCGTATTTGTCAAAAGCAAAACAGAGAATGAAACAACACTTGTACTCTCCCCTTCCGCAATACCGCAAAGCGAGCTTACCGACGCCGCCGAGGCGCTTAAAGCCGCAATATTATCATAGCAACAACATAATACAGTCTCAATTTTAGGACTGTATATTCGGCACATCTTGATAAAATAATTTCTTCTGCTAAAATATAACTGTAAGCAAAATCCAAACAAAAGTTCAGTACTACAGCTTACAAATAATCAAACTGCATGCGGAGGAATTATTATGAACAACAAAATCAAGAAATCAATTAAAACGGCAATCGAATACACGGCAATAGCGGCAATCACTTTAGCGGCAGGGCTGGTAACTGCGGCAATATCGTTTAATCTCTTTGACAATCTTACGCAAAATCAAATGAGAATGCTCTTTGCACTTGACATTATTTGCCTTGTTGCGGGAGGCAGAATTTTTTTCTTCCTCGACGAACGCAGAACAAAAAGAAAAAAAGCATACAATAAGCAAAGAAAAATGCAAAATAAAAAAATTGCAAAAAGCAGGGTAAGTGCAAAAAATGACGAAAACATTTTTTCCTCAACGCACTATGCCGCATAATGCAAAATAAAATCGACTTTTTGACCCTGCTTTATTGAAATGCAATGCAATATTATGGTAAAATGCACTTGAAGCTTCAGGTGCATTTTGTTTTTATTGTCCATTTTGCGCCGTTATTCACCTTTATTTTCTCAGGAAAGGCTGTGAACTGCCGTGGACGAAAGCAAATTCAGCAGGCAAATTGATTTAAAAAATATCAGGCAAATTGATTTAAAAAATATAAAAATAAACGACGACTTTTGGAACCACTACATTCAGCTTGTAAAAAATGAGGTTATCCCCTATCAGTACAAGGCACTTTACGATGAAATACCCGACGCTCCGAAAAGCGGATGCATAGAAAATTTTAAGAAAGCGGCAAAGGCGGTAAAAGCCGTAAAAAACGGCGAAAGCCAGCCGACGTTCCCTGTTGACAAATGGGAATATACGGATGAAAATGCCGACGAAAGAGCGTTTAAGGGCTGGGTTTTTCAGGACTCTGATTTATACAAATGGATTAAGGCTGTCGGCTATTCGCTCATAAATAATTACAATGATAATCTTCAAGCAACTGCTGACAAATGCATTGATTTGATATGCTCTGCACAGCTCGAAAACGGCTATCTCGACACGCTGTACATAATAAACGACAGGAGCAAAATTTTCACCAATCTTAAAGACAGGCACGAGCTTTACTACTTCGGTCATATGACGCAGGCCGGGATTTCCTATTATAACGCAACAGGAGAGAAAAAGCTCCTTGACGCCGTTTGCAGATTTGCCGACTTGATTTGCGACACCTTCGGCGAAAATGCGAAAAAAGGATACCCGGGTCACAAGATTGCAGAATCGGCTCTTGTTGATTTATACAACACAACGGGGAAAGAAAAATATTTGCAAACAGCAAAATACTTTATTGACGAGAGAGGGAAAAAGCCGTACTTTTATGACATCGAGCGTGGATTTGAAAGAAACGGCAACAGCGAGGATTACCACTACAACCAAGTACACAAGCCGCCCGTAATGCAGGATGAAGCGGTAGGTCACGCAGTAAGGGGCGTTTACCTATATACAGGTATGGCACAAATAAGTCGAGAGTGCAAAAGCGACGAGCTATATTCCGCCTGCGGTAAAATATGGGATAATATAGAAAATAAAAAAACTGTACATTACCGGCGGAATCGGTGCGAATGCAGACGGAGAATCATTTTCGTTTGACTACGATTTGCCGAACGACCTTGCATATTCGGAAACCTGTGCTTCAATCGGGCTAATCTTTTTTGCGAAGAAAATGCTTGAAATTACGGCGGATTCAAAATATGCAAATGTTATGGAAAGAGTGCTTTACAACACGGTGCTTGCATCTGTTTCAAGCGACGGAAAAGCGTTTTTCTACACCAATCCGCTTGAAGTTTTGCCCGAAGCGGCAAAAAAGATACAAGAAAAAGGCACATAAAAGCCACCAGACAAAAAATGGTTCGGCTGCGCCTGCTGCCCTCCGAATTTGGCAAGGCTGATATCCTCGCTCGGGAAATACTGTTTTACGGAAAATGATGAAAATATTTTTATCCACCTTTTCATCGGTTCAAATATAAAAACCGACAAAGCCGACATAATAATTTTATCCGATTATAACGACAGCGGTAAGGTTCGCTTTGATATAAAGTGCAAAAAGAAATTTATTCTGGCGTTCAGAATCCCCGACGCCTGCGATGATTTTACAATTTCAGAAGAATATTCAGTCAGAAGCGGCTACGCTTATATCAAAATAAATAATGATACCGAAATTGAAGTTAATTTCAGCTTCCCTGTAAAAATGATTAAATGCTCAAATCTCGTAAGAGACAACATCGGCAAGGTCGCAGTCACAAAGGGAGCAACCGTTTACTGTATTGAAGATGTTGACAACGGCAAAAATCTACAGCTCATAAAGCTAAAAGAAAACCCATCGTTCACATACAAAAAGTCCTGTATCTATGCCGACGCAATAAGAGAAAAGGCGGACGATAAGCCCTATTTTGAATACCGTACTCCCGAAAATGAAGAATGCAAAATCAAGCTGATTCCCTACCGTGACTGGGGAAACAGGGGCGAAAACGAAATGAGCGTATACATAAGAATTTAAAATTAACCAAATAATAAAAGCGCCTTTTAATAAGGCGAAAACGGGGTTTGCAAAACAGACAAAATGTCAAGAAAATTGATAAAAATACCGAAGAAAAAAGTATATAAAGATAAATACGACCGACTGAAAAATGCGCCTGTTAAGGGACTGATAACATCCCTTGCCGTACCGACCGTTTTCACAATGCTGGTATCCGCAATTTACAATATGGCGGACAGCTATTTTGTTGGCAAAATCGACACCGTATCCGTAGCGGCGATAGGCATAGTTTTCCCTGCTATGACGCTTTTGCAGGCTGTGGGCTTTTTCCTCGGCAACGGAAGCGGCATAAACATAAGCACACTTTTGGGCAAAAGCAAAAAAGAAAGAGCGTCGCATTTTGCAAATGTTGCATTAATAACGGGAATTTCGGCAGGTGTTGTACTTGCTGTAATCGGTGTAATTTTCCCGTATCAAATTGCCGCAATCCTCGGCGCTTCCGATACCACAAAGGAGCTTGCCGCCGATTATCTTCGCTGCATACTGCTCGGCTCTCCTTTTATACTCGGCTCTTTTATACTCAACAATCACCTGCGTTATCAGGGCAGCGCAGTATATTCAATGCTCGGAATTGTCAGCGGAAGCATTATCAACATCGCTCTCGACCCTCTGTTTATCTTTACCTTTGACCTCGGAGTAACCGGAGCGGCTGTTGCAACGGTTATCGGTCAGGCGATAGGATTTTTCATTCTCGTAGGCGGAACTTTCAAAAACGATAATATCAGAATATCGCTGAAAAGCTTTAAGCCGAGTAAGGAAATTTATCTTACAATAATGAAAAACGGTCTCCCCTCTCTTGCAAGGCAGGGCGTGGGGACACTTGCAAATATATCTCTCAACCTTGTATGCTCGTCTTACGGAGACGCTGTTGTAGCGGGAATGAGCGTATTCAACAGAGTAATGTTCTTTGCAATGGCAATAATCATAGGCTACGGACAGGGTTACCAGCCTGTATGCAGCTTCAACAACGGAGCAAAGCAATATAAGCGTGTATACGACGGATATAAATTCACCGCAGAAATCAATACAATTATAGTAACTGTGCTGTCAGTTTTCGGATTTATATTTGCGCCGGAGCTTATCGGATTATTCAGGGACGACCCGCAGGTAATAGAAGTCGGAGCGCAGGCGCTGAGGTATCAGTGCATAGCAATGCCGCTCACCGGATTTTGTACTGCATCGAATATGCTTATGCAGTCGCTCAAGCTTTCCGGCAGAGCGACAATCCTTGCACTCGGCAGGCAGGGAATTTTCTATATACCTCTGATGTTCATACTGCCGCACTTTTTCGGTCAGGCAAGGATTGCCTCGGTACAGCCTGCGGCCGATATTCTCTCGTTTATTATAACGCTTTTCCTCGCACTGCCGGAGGTAAAAAGGCTGAAAAAGAACCGCATATGATATTAGAAAAAGTAAAATCATATGCGTCTGCAACAATTTTTCAGATATTATCTGTATTCAACGCCGTATTTTGCCGTGTGAAGAATAAAAAAATATAAAGCTCTTGAAAAAATACAATTTTGATGTTATTATATCCGAGCTGAGATTTATACGGTATTCAATTTTTACGCAATATGCGGGTATGGCGGAATTGGCAGACGCGCAAGATTTAGGATCTTGTGGGCAACCGTGCAGGTTCAAATCCTGTTGCCCGCACCAAAAAGAGCGGTTTTTTAACTGCTCTTATTTTTTTGTCAAAATGCTCAAAAAGCCTTTATTTTCGGGGTTTTTCAAAAATATGTTTTAAAAAATCACACCTTTTTTGAAAAATAAAATCATTACCGCATTGCAGTACTTATTGCAGTACTGCAACAAAGTACATTACAAAACTTTGCAATCGACGGTTTTAACTTCGGTAATATCGCCGTTAGTATCTTTTACGGCGACATCAATGCACTGAATGTTAGTCGTTCCGTTAGAATAAAGCGGTTTTGTGATTACCAATTTATCATTTTCAAAAATATCGGCAATGCTGATTAACTCGTAATCCTTGCCTAAATTCATATTCTCACCTCTTTTTGCCTCGCTTTTGACTTTATTATACATTTTCAGCACAGGCGTTCTATGAGGTGTACTTCATATTTGTAAATTCAACATTGCAATGCCTAAAGCCTAAAATTACAATATTCACATCTTATTTAGGGGTGTGATTATGAAAAGAGCAAAGGATTTATGCAAGTTTTTTTTAAAAGAGAATTGAGGAAACAACGGTTCAAATTAGGGATTAATCAAGAGCAGATGTCGGAACTTTTACGCATTTCGCCGCGGAGCTACTCCGACTTGGAAAACGGTAAATATATGTGCTCGGCAATGGTATTGATTTATTTTATTCTCTACTGTGATATTGACGCAAACGATTTTTTTGGCAGACTTAAAGATTTTCTTGAAAATAGGGAATAAAAAAAGAGAGCCGGATACTCCCAGCTCTTTTAGGTACAACCTGAAGACTTCTACCGCAATTCAACCACATACAATAAAATACAAATTCTAAAAAATTCAGCAAATATTTTAGTACAAAAAACTAGGGAAATGTCGATAACGCTCCCCGTACAAAAACAATTAAATTTATAATGTTTTTTGATTTCAGTTTTATTATATGCTTTTTTCTGAAAAGTCAACTATTTTATCAAAAAATCTGTGACTTTTTTGATAAAATAATACGCAGAACGGAGCAATTGCTGATCGGTGTAATAATCGGAATGTTCTACCACTCTTTGGTTTAGTAAGTTATATAGTTCACAATACCGATGTTCTTTAATGCTTTCAGAAACATTGCTGTCGTACACGATTAATAATGTACAAAATTCAAATATTACTTGGGATGATAGAAATTTCTTTCTTGTGCCAGAACTAATATTTAGTATCGATGCAATAAATTGGCTGACACTCCTTGCCGGTTTAGTTGAGCCTCTTCTTAAATTATTGATAAGACAATTATTGTGGGTACAAGCATTTCTTAAACTTTTGATTGGGTTAAGTTGTTGCTTTTTTACCGGCGAATTTTCACCATAGTAATAGTCAAACAGATTAATAAAGGTTCCAAAAGAAATTATCTCCACAAAAGCCCAAATCGGACACCTTATTTCCATATTATCAATTATTTCTTTATTGTTTGCATTTTTATGCGTCTCAAATACAAAAATTTATTGACTAAATCTCCTAC